>CALKHU010000099.1 GCA_937991555.1 uncultured Caulobacter sp. | reverse complement strand
TGTCGAAGGACGCAACCCCGCACTGGCGCCCCACCGCCCCCCGCTCTATATCGGCCCCCCTGCATGGACGACACACGGCTCAAGAAGATCAGGCTGCGGGCCTGGCGACGCGGCTTCCGGGAAGCGGACCTCCTTCTGGGGCCGTTCGCGGACTACTATGGTCCGCGCTTCAGCGAGGCCCAGCTCGACGCGCTCGAGGCGCTGATGGCCGAGGCCGACCAGGACATCTACGACTGGTTCCTAGGGCGCGCTGAAACGCCGGCCGAATTCGACAACGAGATCATGGCCTTGCTGAAGGGTTTTGATCCCTCGACCGGGGCCCCGCGGCATGGCGGCTGACGGCGGCGGGCCCTCGCACAATGACCTCAGGCGCGTCGCCCGCGACGACGGCCGTCTCGACCTGACCGGCGCGCCGGAGGGCTTCGACGCCCTGGTGATGGCCGATATCGCCCGCTCGCGCGGCGGGCTGACCGTGTTCATCGCCCGCGACGGAACCCGGGCCAGCGCCTTCTCCGGGGCGATGGGGTTCTTCGCGCCCGAGATCGAGATCCTGCAGCTGCCGTCCTGGGACTGCCTGCCGTACGACCGCGTCGGGCCGTCGGCCGGCGTGGCGGCGCAGCGGATGGCGACGCTGACGCGGCTGGCGCGCGGGGTGGATCCGAAGAAGCCGCTGCTGCTGGTCACCGCCGCGCCGGCCGCGCTGCAACGGGTGCCGCCGCGCGAGGTCGTGGCCCGCGCCGGCTATTCGACGCGCCCGGGCAAGGAGGTCCAGATCGCCGATCTGGAGCGCTACTTCGCGGTCAACGGCTATGTCCGCGCCTCGACGGTGTCCGAGCGCGGCGAGTTCGCGATCCGCGGCGGCGTCATCGACGTCTTCCCGCCCACGGCCGACGAGCCGGTGCGGCTGGACCTCTTCGGCGACACGCTGGAGAGCATCCGGGCGTTCGATCCGGAGACCCAGCGCTCGACGAAGCAGCTCAAGGAGATCGACCTGCTGCCGGTGTCCGAGGCGCTGGTCGACCCGGAGACGATCAGCCGCTTCCGCAAGGGCTATGTCGCCGCCTTCGGCGCGCCGGGCGAGGACGCCCTCTACGCCGCCGTCAGCGAGGGCGGCCGCCGGGCCGGCATGGAGCACTGGCTGCCGCTCTTCTACGAGCGGATGGAGACCCTGTTCGACTACCTGCCGGACGATGCGCTGGTGGGCGTCGACCATCTGGTGCAGGAGGCCGAGGGCGAACGCTCGGCGATGATCACCGACGCCTTCGAGGCTCGCGCCGGGGCCGACCGCAAGGCCGCCTACCGGCCGCTGCCGCCGGAGGCTCTGTACCTGTCGGCGGAGGAATGGGCGCTCAAGGTCGCCGAGCGGCCGAACCGATGGTTCACGCCCTTCCAGAAGGAGGGAGCCGGAGTCATCGACATGGGCGCCAGGCTCGGCCGCACCTTCGCCGCCGAGCGGGCGCAGGACAGCGTCAACCTGTTCGAAGCCACCGCCGAGCACGCCAGGGCCGCGACGACCCAGGGCAAGCGCGTCCTGTTCGCGTCCTGGTCCGAAGGCTCGTCAGAGCGTCTGGGCGCGATGCTCGCCGATCACGGTCTCAAGCGCGTGCCGTTCGCCCCCTACTGGCAGGCGGCCAAGGCCAACGACCCGAAGACGCCGCAGCGCGTCGTGCTGCCGCTGGAAGCCGGCTTCGAGACCGACAACCTGGCGGTCATCTCCGAGACCGACATCCTCGGCGACCGCCTGGCCCGGCCGCGCAAGAAGCGTCGCGCCGCCAACTTCCTGGCCGAGGCCAGCGCCCTGACGCCCGGCGACCTCGTCGTCCATATCGACCACGGCATCGGCCGCTACGAGGGCCTGAAGACGCTCGAGGTCCAGGGCGCGCCGCACGACTGCCTGGACCTGCTCTACGCCGGCGAGGCCAAGCTCTACCTGCCGGTCGAAAACATCGACCTCCTGACCCGCTACGGCGCCGACGGCGAGACGGTGCAACTCGACAAGCTCGGCGGCGCCGGCTGGCAGAGCCGCAAGGCCAAGGCGAAGGAACGTCTGCGGCAGATGGCCGAGGGCCTGATCCAGATCGCCGCCGCCCGCCAGCTGAAATCTGTCGAGGAGACCGATCCGCCGTCCGGCCTGTTCGACGAGTTCTGCGCCCGCTTCCCCTACGAGGAGACGGACGACCAGCTGAGCGCCATCCAGGACGTGCTCGAGGATCTCGGCTCCGGCAAGCCGATGGACCGGCTGATCTGCGGCGACGTCGGCTTCGGCAAGACCGAGGTCGCCCTGCGTGCGGCCTTCGTGATGGCCATGAGCGGCAAGCAGGTCGCCGTGGTCTGCCCGACCACGCTGTTGGCCCGCCAGCACTACAAGACCTTTGTCGACCGCTTCCAGGGATGGCCGGTCAAGGTCCGGCGCCTGTCACGGCTGGTCCCCGCTAAGGAGGCGGCCGAGACGCGCGAGGGTCTAGCCAACGGCGAGATGGAGATCGTCGTCGGCACCCACGCGGTGCTCTCCAAGCAGGTCAGCTTCAAGGACCTGGGCCTCGTCATCGTCGACGAGGAGCAGCACTTCGGGGTCAAGCACAAGGAGAAGCTCAAGGAGCTTCGCGCCGACGTGCACATGCTGACCCTGACCGCCACGCCGATCCCGCGGACGCTGCAGATGTCGCTCAGCGGCATCCGCGAGATGTCGATCATCGCCACCCCGCCGGTCGACCGTCTGGCCGTGCGGACCTACATCACGCCGTGGGATCCGGTGACCCTGCGCGAGGCGCTGCTGCGCGAGAAGTATCGCGGCGGCCAGACCTATTTCGTGGTCCCGCGCATCAAGGACCTGACCGACGTCGAGCAGTTCCTGCGCACCCAGGTTCCGGAGGTGAAGTACGTCGTCGGCCACGGCCAGATGGCGCCGACCCAGCTCGAGGAGGTGATGACCGCATTCTATGAGGGCCAGTACGATGTGCTCCTTGCGACCACGATCGTGGAAAGCGGGTTGGACATCCCGTCGGCCAACACCCTGATCGTGCACCGGGCGGACATGTTCGGCCTGGCGCAGCTCTACCAGATCCGCGGCCGGGTCGGCCGGTCCAAGGCCCGGGCCTACGCCTACCTGACCACGCCGGCCGACCGACAGCTGACCCTGTCGGCGGAGAAGCGGCTGAAGGTGCTGCAGTCGCTCGACAGTCTCGGCGCCGGCTTCCAGCTGGCCAGCCATGACCTCGACATCCGCGGCGGCGGCAACCTGCTCGGCGACGAGCAGAGCGGCCACATCAAGGAGATCGGCGTCGAGCTTTACCAGCAGATGCTGGAGGACGCCGTCGCCGAACTGCGCCAGCGCCAGGGCGCCGAGGCGCTGCTGGCCGACCGGGGCTGGTCGCCGCAGATCAACACCGGCGCGGCGGTGATGATTCCCGACGACTATGTGCCGGATCTGAACGTCCGCCTGTCGCTCTACCGTCGCCTGTCGGAGGCTGAGCGCGCCGAGGACCGCGAAGCCCTGGCCGCCGAACTGATCGACCGCTTCGGCCCGCTGCCGCCCGAGACCGACAGCCTGCTCAAGGTCGTCGGCATCAAGGGCCTGTGCCGCGAGACCAACGTCGCCAAGATCGACGTGGGGCCCAAGGGCGCGGTGCTGACCTTCCGCGACAACAGCTTCGCCAACCCCGGCGCGCTGCTGCAGTTCATCGCCGCCAACCAGGTCCTGTGGAAGATACGCCCGGACGAGAAGGTCGTGGTGAAGGGCGAGTGGGAAACCCCGAAGGCGCGGCTCGATGCGGCGGAGAAGATCCTGACGCAGCTGGTGAAGCTGGCGAAGGGGTAGGGCGCCTAGAACTCCGCTCATCCCGGCATTCGCCGGGATGAGCGGTGGCATGGGCACTTCTAACCCGGCAGCCGCGCGAACTGCGGGATGCCTTCGGGGATGCAGTGGAACGGCTGCTTGTCGACCGTGTAGATCGCCATCTGCGGCGTGAAGACGCTCGGGTCGTCCAGAGAGCCGACCTTGAGGATCACGGCCGGGAAACCCGGCGCGCGGGTGACGATGTGGCTGCCGCACTCGGCGCAGAACTCGCGGGTGACCGGGTTCGGAATGTCCTTGCGGGCGAACTGCTTCGGCTCGCCCTTGGTGTACCGGAAGCCCGGGATCGGCATGGCCATGAACACGTTGGGCGAACCGCCGGTGATGTGCTGGCACTCCCGGCAATGGCACTGGGCCTGCATCATCGGCTCGCCCTCGGCCTCGTAGCGCACCGCGCCGCAGTAGCACCCGCCCGTGACTTTCATGTCGTCCTCCCGTTTTGCCGCGAGGCTAGCACCCTTCCGCCCGGTCACGGCAAGGGACTGGTGCGACCGGCGCCGTCTCGCATAGCCTGACGCTGTCCAGACCGCCCGGGAGTCGCCGCATGACCACCATCACCCTCAACGGAAAGTCCGTCACGGTGACGTCGGAGCCCGACACGCCGCTGCTGTGGGTCCTGCGCGAGGAGTTCGGGCTGAAGGGCGCGAAGTACGGCTGCGGAATCGCCCAGTGCGGCGCCTGCACCGTGCACGTCGGCGGCCAGGCGGTGCGGTCCTGCGCCATCCCGATCGGCGATCTCGACGGCCAGGCGGTGACGACGATCGAGAGCTTCGACGGCGGCCACAGGGTCCAGAAGGCCTGGATCGAGGCCCAGGTCCCGCAGTGCGGCTTCTGCCAGCCCGGCCAGATCATGAGCGCCGCCGCCCTGCTCAGCGAGAACAAGGCGCCGAGCGACGCCGATATCGACGCGGCCATGGCCGGCAACCTCTGCCGCTGCGGGACCTATCCGCGCATCCGGGCCGCCATCAAGGCGGCGGCGAAGGCTTGAGGGGCGGGACGATGAACAAGCCGATGATCGACCGCCGCGCCTTCCTGGCCACCGCCGGCGCCTTCACCCTCAGCTTCGCCGTACCCGACGCGAGGGCGCAGCAGACCGGCGCTCCCGCCGCGCCCTGGACCGCCTATCTGACCATCGGCGCGGACGGCCGGGTGGCGCTGCTGTCGCCGACTACCGAGATGGGGCAGGGGACGCACACCGCGCACGCCGCCATCATCGCCGACGAGATCGGCGTGCCGCTGGCCGCCGTGAGCGTCGACACCGCCCTGCCGTCCGACCCGTTCCGCCGCGGCGGCGCGATGGGCTCCGGCGGGTCCGCCGGCGTACGGGCCTGGTGGGGAGCCTTGCGCAAGGTCGGCGCCAACGCTCGCGCCAGCCTGACCGCCGCGGCGGCGGAGAGGGCCGGCGTTCCGGCCGCCGAGGTCACGATCGAGGACGGTCTGTTCCTGCGGGGCGGCAAGCCCCTCGCCGTCACCCTGGGCGAGGCCGCCGGGATCGCCGCCGCGCGTCCGGTCGTCGAGGGCGAGCCGAAGGACCCCAAGACCTATCGTCATGTCGGCAAGGCCACCCCGCGCGTCGACGTGCCGGCCAAGGTCCGCGGCGAGCCGGTGTTCTCGCAGGACTTCACCCGCCCCGGCATGGTCTACGCCTGCGCCGTGCCGTCGCCCGTCTACGGGGGTGACGCGGACAGCTGGGACGACGCCGCCACCCTTGCCGTGAAGGGCGTCGAACGGGTGGTGAAGATCCCGAACGGCGCGGCGGTCGTCGCCGCGACGCAATGGGCGGCGATGAAGGGCGCTGCGGCGCTGAAGGTGCGCTGGAAGTCCACCGCCATCGACGGCCTGTCCTCGGACGCCATCTCGGCCGCCATGCACATGGGTCTCGACCGCGACGCCGAGGCCATTGTCGGCAAGGCCGAGGGCGATGTCGCCGCCGCCCTGGCCGGCGCCGCGCGGACCTTCTCGGCCGACTACGAGGTTCCCTACCTCTGCCACGCGCCGATGGAGCCGTGGTCGGTCACCGTCGAGCCGACGGCGGACGGCGGGCTTGAGATCTGGGGGCCGTTCCAGACCCAGGACCGCAACCGCAACACCGCGGCGAAGACCGCCGGCATCGTGCCGGAAAAGGTGATCCTGCACACCCTGATGCTGGGCGGCGGCTATGGCCGCCGGCTCGGCGACGACGGCACGCCCGGCGCGGTCGTGGTGGCGATGGCCGTGAAAAAGCCGGTCAAGTTCTTCTGGCGACGGGAGGAGGAGATCGGCCAGGGCTGGTACCGCCCGGCGCAGGTCGCGCGCCTGAAGGCCGCCATCGACAAGGACGGAAAGGTGGTCGGCCTGCACGTCCGGACCGCCGGCCCCTCGATGCGCGACAGTTTCTCGCCCGGCGGCCTGCCGAAGGGCGAGCTCGACGGCTCGTCGGTCCAGACCCTGACCGACACACGCTACCGGCCCGGCGCCTACCGTGTGGACTGGGTCCGTGTCGACCAGGCGGTGCCGATGGCCCCGTGGCGCGCGGTCGGGGCGACCCAGAACGGCTACTTCATGGAGGCCTTTGTCGACGAGCTGGCGCGGGAGCTGAAGAAGGACCCGGTGGCGCTGCGGCGTGAACTGCTGGCCCAAGATCCACGCGCGCTGAAAGTCATCGACGAGGCCGCGAAGGCGGGCGACTGGGGCAAGCCCTTGCCGAAGGGCCATGCCCGCGGCTTCGCCTATGTCGAAAGCTACGGCAGCCTGTGCGCCCAGGTCGTCGAGGCCTCGCTCGAAGGCGGCGAGGTGAAGATCCACAAGGTCGCCTGTGCGTTGGACTGCGCCCGGGTGGTGACGCCCGACGGCGCCCGCAACCAGGTCGAGGGCGGCGTCATCCAGGGCCTGTCGTCGGGCCTGTTCGAGGGGATCGAGATCGCCGGCGGCCGGGCGATGAACACCAACTTCGACGGCTACCGCATCATGCGCATGCACGAGGCTCCGCACGCTGTGACCACGGTCTTCATCGAGAACGGCGAGACCATCGGCGGCGTCGGCGAACCGCCGCTGCCGCCGGCGACGCCCGCTCTGGTAAACGCCCTCTATGCCCTGACCGGAAAGCCGATCCGCAAGCTGCCGATCAGCGCGGCGCTGGCGGGGTAGGGGGCCGTTGCGGGCTCCGGCCGCGGATCAGCCGAAGCGCTCCAGCAGCCAGCGCGCGCCCTTGATCGTCAGCAGTGCCAGGAGCGCACCCGCCCAGACCGCGACGAAGCCCCGACATAGCCAGATCGGCCAGCGAAGGCTGCCGGCCAGATCGCCGGTCCTGCCCCACAGCAGGTCGCGCAGGCCCCATTGCCCGGGCAGTCGGATCCAGGGGATCTGCAGTCGCGGATCATCTCGCCATTTCGGATCGCTCGCTCGGAGCACCCGCGCCGACACAAACACCCAGGCCGCGGCCAGGATGCCCCCGATCGAAGCAGCGAGCAGGGTGTTTTTGAACCAGTCCAGAACGGTCATGCGACCCTAGCTGACGAGCTTCCCCGCCGACCGCGCCTCGTCGAGCATCCGGCGGGCGCGGATGAACATCTCGACCCTGGTCAGGGTCAGCAGGCCGACCGCGAAGACCACGAACACGTCGGTAACGAAGGCGGCCGACAGGCGCCAGGCGGCGGCCTCGGCGTGCATGCCCTCACGCAGCACGTAGCGGACCGCGATCAGCACCACGAGGAAGATCATCGCCGCCGGCGAGGCCTGCTGGTTCAGGGCATGCGTCTCCGGATCGACGGTGATGGTCATCATCCGGCCGCGCTGCCAGCCGATCGCGCCGCCGATCGCGAAGGCGGCGACCAGGCCGCCCCATTCCCATCCCCGGGGCGGCATCAGCCAGAGCAGCGTCGCGGCCAGCAGCAGCAGGATCGCAGGCGTCAGCCACAGCCATTCCAGCTTCAGCGGCCTCGCCTTGCGGGCCCGGAAGAAGCGCAGCCCGATGAAGAAGGCCGCGATCGTCATGCCGATCAGCGGGCCGAGCGTCTGCGGGTCGCGAAGGTTCACGCCGCCAGCTCCACGGCCTTGTCCAGCGCCTTGACCAGCCGTTCCGGCGGTTCGGCGCCGGAGACGGCGATCTTGCCGTCGAAGATCATGAACGGCACGCCGGACACGCCCGCCTCGTGGGCCATCATGTGTTCGCGCGTGATCGTGTCCTTGTCGGCCCCTTCGGACAGCAGCTTCAGGATGATCAGCCGGTCCATGCCGGCCGCGGCGCCGATGTCGGCCAGCACCACCGGATCGCCGATGTCCCTGCCCTCGCTGAAGTAGGCGGCCAGCACCCCTTCGAGCACCGCCTCCTGGCAGCCGGCTGTCTGGGCCCAGCGGATCAGCCGGTGGGCGGCGTTGGTGTTGGGCGAGACCTTGATGGCGGTCAGGTCCCAGGTGATGCCGTCCTCGGCGGCGTTGTCGTCCAGCACGCGGGTGATCGCGCCGCGGCGTTCGGCGTCCGGGAACTTTGCGGCCATGTAGGCCTTCCGGTCGACGCCTTCCTCCGGCAGCATCGGATCCAGCTGGTATGGCCGCCAGACGACGGTGGCCGTGATGTCCGGCCGCATCGCCAGCGCCTTGTGCAGCCGCCGCCAGCCCAGATAGCACCAGGGGCAGACGACGTCGGCGATGAAGTCGATCTGCATGGCGGGCTCCTTCCCGGTCAGCTGGCTTCGCGCTGCAACGCGCGGGCGGCGGCGCGCTCCAGCGCCACGGCGGCGTTCTCACCCGGTTCGATCTGGGCGACGCCGATATCGAAGTCGACGGTGAACGGCGGCTTGCCCTCGCCGGCCTCGAAAGCGGTGCAGGCGATGACCGCGGCGATGCGCTCCGCGGCCGAGCGGCCGGCGCTCTGCGGGGTGGCCGGCAGGGCCAGGGCGAAGACCTCCGGGCCGAGGCGGGCGGCGGTGTCCTCGGCGCGGACCAGGCGGCCGATCATCGAGCCGATCTGCGGGATGGCGCGGTCCAGCCAGCCGCCGGCGCGCGCCGCGGCCACCTCCGGGCGATCGGCGACGCGCAGCACGCAGACGCTCATCGGCCGGTTACGGACGCGCGAGGCCTGGGCCAGCCGCACCAGATGGCCGGCGAACAGGTCGCGCGTGAAGAGGCCGGTCGCGGCGTCCATCAGGCCGCTGCTGCGCGCCTTCTCCAGCGCCCGGCGGATGGCCGTCTGGCGGCGATAGCTGCGGGCCAGCTCGATGACCCGCTTGGCGGTTTCGGTCTCGGCCGTCTCCGGCGAGGCGACGTCGGACACCCCGCGATGGAAGGCCTCCGACGTCGTGACATAGCTCTCCGCGCGCAGGTAGAGCAGGGCGGGGATGTGGTAGAGGCGGGTGTTGCGCCGCATGCCCGCCGCGATCGACAGGGCCTCGGAGCTGTTGTCGCCCGCCCACAGCACCACCGAGTCGAACGCCCGCTCGTGCAGGTAGTCGAAGGCGGTGAAGGCGGTGAAGGCGCCGACCACGTCCGCGCCGCTGCGGGTCAGGGCGTTGCTCAGCGCCAGGAACTGCGGCGCCGGCTCGCCGACGGCCAGCACGCGGTAGGGCTCCGGGTTCGGCTCGGGCAGGTCGAGCCGGCGGCCGCGCTCGGCGAAGGTCTCCAGCCGCAGCTCGAACTCCTCCTCGGCCACGGCCATGCGCACCAGCGACTCCAGCCGCAGGACGGCCTGCGCCGGATGCAGCGGGGGGGCGAGGGTGAGATCGAAGGCGTAGCCGTCGAGCTGGGGATCGGGGTCGCCGATGGCGATCACGGGGAGGCGGCGCGGCGCACAGGCGGCCTTCAGCCGTCGGGCCAACTGCAGGGCGTCCTGTCCGCCGCTGGCCACGTCGACGATGGCCGCCTCGATCGACAGGTCGCCGAGCGCCGCCAGGGCCGCGTAGGGTCCGCGCGCGGTGATCGTGCGCCAGCCGAGACGATCCAGTCCCTCGGCAAGGGGACCGGCGAGCGCGTCGTCGCGCGCCACGATCAAAATCCGGGCCTGAATTGACAACCCGCTCGAACTCCCGCCCATGACGCCGCCGGCCCCCGTCGGCTGCTGATTGCTGCGTCCGGATTCGTGAGCACGCACCATAGCAGAGGCGTCGGCGGGGCATAGCGCGACGACTGGGACAGCGAACGGGGACAGGATGATGAGCGACAAACCTCTGGCCGGCCGCGTGGCCGTTGTGACGGGCGCCTCGAGCGGGCTGGGCGCGCGGTTCGCGCGGGTGCTGTCGCAGGCCGGCGCCGCGGTGGCGGTGATGGCGCGTCGCACCGACCGGCTGGACGCCCTGGTCGCCGAGCTGAACGCCGCCGGCGGCAAGGCGGTCGCCATCGCCCTCGATGTCGCGGTCACCGCCGATATCGGTCCCGCGCTCGACAGGGCGCAGGCAGCGCTCGGGCCGATCTCGATCATGGTCAACAACGCCGGCGTCGGCGGCGAGGGCATGGCCATGGAGATGAGCGAGGCGACCTTCGACCAGACGATGGCGGTCAATGTCCGGGGCGTCTACTTCGGCGCCGTCGAGGCGGCGAAGCGGATGATCGCCAGCGGCGTGGCCGAGGCCGGCGACGCGCGGATCATCAACATCGCCTCGATCGCCGCCTTCAACCAGCTTCCGGGCCTGACCGTCTATTGCGCCTCCAAGGCCGCCTGCGCCTCGCTGACCAAGGGGCTGGCGCGCGAGTGGGCGCGGCCGCGCATCGCCGTCAACGCCATCTGCCCCGGCTACATCGAGACCGAGATCAACAGCGACTGGTTCCAGACCGAGGGCGGCCAGAAGCAGATCAAGGGCTTCCCCCGCCGCCGCCTGATGGACGAGGACGTGCTGGACGAGGCCCTGCTGATGCTGGCCGGCCGCCGCGCCCACTTCATCACCGGCACGATGATCACCATCGACGACGGGCAGACGCTCTGAATGCAAGCATAAGGCGACTGGCGAGCGGCAGTGCAATCTGCTATTGTACCGGCATGGCGGACGAACCGCTCACTCTGAAGCTCCACAGTGATGTGTCGGCACTCCTGCGTGAGGCTGCTGCGCTGGCGGGCGAGGCTCCCGAGATCTTCGCCGAACGCCTGCTTGTGCACGCCCTTGAAACAGATCGTTGGGCGATCTCCGAAGCCCGGTTTGACGAGTACAAGCGCACCGGTATGGCAGAGGATGCCGATGCCGCCTTCCAGCGTGCCAGGGACCGGATTCTCCACCGCCTGGCCGAGAAGGCGTGAAGCGGACAGTCTCGGTCAGCCCCGCCGCCGAGGGAGACATTGACCGCCTTGCCGACTTCCATGCCGGCGACACGGAGGCGAGCCTCGTGGTCGCGGATCTTCCATGGTCGGCGGCCATTTCGCTGCGGGAGTTCGCCGAAAGGGGCGTCCCAGGCCGTCGGCCTGGCTATCGTGAGCTGTTCGTCCCGTTCCGGCGGAGCGCCTATGTCATCCAGCACGTGGTCGAAGAACGCACAGTCACGATCACGCGCATCTTCCACGGCCTCGAAGACCGCGCGCTTGCCTGACCATGCGTCAGCGCCTCTAGTCCTCTCCCAAAAGGGAGATACGTCATGGCCAGTGGTCCGCTTTCGGGTCTGAAGATCGTCGAGTTCGCCGGCATCGGGCCGGGGCCTTTCTGCGGCATGCTGCTGTCGGACCTCGGGGCCGACGTGGTGCGGGTCGACCGCAAGGGCGGCCGCGGCGGCGCGCCGTCGGACGTCACCAGCCGCGGGCGTCGCTCGATCGCGCTGGACCTGAAGTCGCCGGACGCGATCGAGGCGGTGCTCAAGCTGCTCGAGAACGCGGACGGCCTGATCGAGGGCTTCCGCCCGGGCGTCATGGAGCGCCTGGGCCTGGGCCCCGACGTGGTGCTGAAGCGCAACCCCAAGCTCGTCTATGGCCGCATGACCGGCTGGGGCCAGTTCGGGCCCTACGCCAAGGCCGCCGGGCATGACATGAACTACATCGCCATCACCGGCGCGCTGCACGCGATCGGCACCGAGGACAAGCCGGTGCCGCCGCTCAACCTGGTCGGCGACTTCGGCGGCGGGGCCCTCTACCTGGCGTTCGGCCTGCTCGCCGGCGTGATCAGCGCGCGCGAGACCGGCAAGGGCCAGGTCATCGACTGCGCGATGAGCGACGGCGCGGCCTCGCTGATGGCCATGTTCTACGGCTTCAAGGGCGCCGGCATCTGGAAGGACGAGCGCCGCTCCAACCTGCTCGACGGCGGCGCGCACTTCTACGACACCTATCAGTGCGCCGACGGCAAGTGGATCTCGATCGGTTCAATCGAGCCGCAGTTCTACGCCCTGCTGCTCGAGAAGACCGGCATCACCGATCCGGAGTTCGCCAACCAGATGGACCGGTCGGCCTGGCCGTCGCTGAAGGCGAAGCTTCAGGACGTGCTGCGCACCAAGACCCAGGCCGAGTGGTGCGCGATCATGGACGCCACCGACATCTGCTTCGCGCCGGTCCTGACCCTGGACGAGGCGCCGAACCATCCGCACAACGCCGAGCGCAAGACCTTCGTCACCGTCGAGGGCGTCGTCCAGCCGGCCCCGGCCCCGCGCTTCTCGGAGACCCCGGGCGCGATCCAGGGCCCGCCGCCGAAGATCGGCGCCCACAACGACGAGGCGCTGGCCGACTGGGGCTTCTCGGCCGGCGACATCGCCGCGCTGAAGGAGAAGGGCGCGCTCTGAACCTGTGCGTGGTTCGACACGGCCTTCGGGCCCGCTCACCATGACGTAGTGGGTCCCCCTATGGCCACGTTATCCTGAGCAGCCGCGAAGCGGCGTGTCGAAGGACGCAAATCCGTTCAGCCACCATTCAGGTGACGGATTCGATGGTGGCTTCGTAGACGGCCGCCACGCTCTCCCGTCCCTCGTTGTGGAAGCCGGCTACACAGGACGAAGGCAAGGTCATCCTGTCAGGCGCGCCCCGGAAACGTGGCGCGCCTTTGACGTTTCGCCTTTCGCGTTGCCTTGGACGACGGGCGCGGGCAGTTTCCGCGCCATGTCGGCCGACCCCCGCCCGGGACAGCATCCCCCCCATATCGATCTCGACCCGGTTCACTGGGCGCGGGCGACGCTCGACGTGCTCGGCAAGGCGCTGCAGCGGCTCTGGGGCCGCGACGTGATGCTCTATGTCGGCGGCGTCAGCTTCTGGATCATGCTGGCGGTGTTCCCGCTGCTGGTCATCGCGATCGGCCTCTACGGCATGCTGTCGACGCCCGACGAGGTGGCCGGCCAGGCGGAGGTCCTGGCGCGGATGCTGCCCGGGGACGCCCGCAGCATCTTCCAGAGCGAACTCCAGCGGCTCGCCCATGCGCCGTCCGGCGCCCTGAGCACCCAGAGCGTCGTCGCCCTGCTCATCGGGGGGTACGCCGCCCACCGTGGCTTCAAGGCGCTGCTGGCCGGCCTGTCCTTCATCCATGACGAGGAGAACCAGCGCGGCTTCCTCGGCTTCAACATCATGGCCCTGGTCGTTCTGGTCGCGGCGCTGGTGCTTATGGGCGTGGTGTCGGTCGCCTTCCTCAGCCTGCGGGTGATGGCCCAGGCGCTGGATTTCAGGCCGCTGGCCGGCATCGGCTGGCTGTTCAGCGAATGGACCTGGACCAGCGTCGGCCTCGTGCTGGCCATGACCCTGATCTACCGCTTCGCGATGTCCCGCGATCCGGTGGCCTGGCGCGCGTCGGTGGCTGGCGGAATCGCTTCCGCGGTCCTGGGTGTGGTGTTCTCCTGGCTCTGCGCCTTCTACGTCGAACAGATCGCCCATCTCGGCGCGACCTATGGCTCGGTGGCGACCGTCGTCGTCTTCCTGATCTGGCTGAGCTGGAACGTGAACGCGCTGTTCTTCGGCGGCGCGCTGGCGACGGAGATGGAGATCGCGCTCCACACCCGGAAGATCAGGCCGCTCCGGACTGTTTCTCTACGACGAAAAACAGCGACGAGCCGTCCGCGCCGGACTCGATGACGGCGTAGCCCTTCGCGGCCGCGAAGTGGGGGACGTCGATCCGGGCCATCGGGTCGTCCGCCAGCAGCCGCACGCGGCCGCCGTCCGGCGCCGTCTCCAGCGCGCGACGAAGGCGAAGGGTCGGCACCGGACAGTGGTGGCCCCGCGCGTCGACGACGATCTCGCTCACTCGGCAACTCCCTCGGGCGGCATGACGTTGAGTCCGCGAAACCAGGCACGGAGACGATCATGGCGCCGCGTCCGACTTGGCAGGGCCACCTGCGCCTGTCGCTGGTGACCTGTCCGGTGGCTCTCTACACCGCGACGAGCCCGGCGGGCGACGTCCATTTCAACCTGCTCCACAAGGACACCCACAACCGCATCCGGATGGTGCCGACCGATCCGGAGCTCGGCCCGGTGGAGCGGTCGGACCTCGTCAAGGGGTTCGAGTACGAGAAGGGCGAGTACATCGTCGTCACCCAGGACGAGATCGCGTCGGTCCGCCTGGAGAGCACGAAGACGATCGACATCGAGCGCTTCGTCGACGCCGCCGACATCGACCGGCTCTACTGGGACAGCCCCTATTTCCTGGCGCCCGACGGCAAGCTGGCGCTCGAGGCCTACACCGTCATCCGCGAGGCGATGGAGCGCACCGGCAAGATCGCGCTCGGCCGGGTGGTGATGCACCAGCGCGAGCGGCTGCTGGCGCTGGAGCCGCGCGACAACGGGCTGATGGCCTGGAGCCTGCGCAGCCATGACGAGGTGCGCGACCCCGCCAGCGTGTTCGGCGACATCGCCGACAGGCGTCCGGACGCCGCGATGATCGCCATCGCCGAGAAGATCATCGAACAGCAGGAGGGGCCGTTCGATCCGTCGGAGTTCAACGACCGCTACGAGGACGCCCTGCGGGCGCTGATCGAGGAGAAGAAGAAGGGCAGGGGCCGCAAGGTCCACGTCGAGGAACCTGAAGACACCAACGTCGTCGATCTGATGGAGGCCCTGCGGCGCAGCCTCGGCCAGAAGTCGGGCGGCGACCGGCGCAGGACGCCGGCGAAGAAGGCCCCTGCGAAGAAGGCGGCGGCGAAGAAGCCTGCGGCGAAGAGGCCGGCGAAGAAGCGGGCGTAGTCGGCCGCATTGCCGGGTTCCAGACGCGCGCGGGTCTTCCGACGACTTCAACCCGGGCAGCCGCGAGCGGGGGTAGAAGAGGCGGGGTCTCACCCCAGCCGCTTGATGGCCGCCGAGAGCTTCCGCTCGCTCTCCCAATACT
>CALKHU010000098.1 GCA_937991555.1 uncultured Caulobacter sp. | reverse complement strand
AGAAAAAGGGGCGCCGCGGCGCCCCTGAGGTTCTGGCTGACCGCCCGGCCCCCAGGGGGCGCGGGCGGCTGGATCGAGCTGGAACTCCGTTACAGGCCGACGAACACCACGGCGCCCGTAAGCGCGGCGCCCAGGACCAGCAGAAGGGCGACGCCCGTGCGGTCGAAGAAGCGTTCGAAAGCGATCAGCTTGGCGAGGGTCATGACACACATCCTTAAGTTATGGACCCGGTTGCCGGGCCCCCCGTTATGCCCCTCGGGGAGGAGGGGTCGTCCGATCTGGACGATGCTTAGATAGCACCTATCTGAACGACGTCAAGATCAATCTTTACGTTGTTCGGATTTAGTTTTAGAGTGTCCGTGATGAGAGAACCTGCAACCGCCGAGACCCGGCCCTACCACCATGGCGACCTGCGTCGCGCCCTCGTGGACGCCGCCCGGCGGATCCTCGAGAACGAGGGGCCGAGCGCGCTGTCGCTGCGGGCGGTGGCGCGGGAGGCAGGGGTCAGCCCGGCGGCGCCCTATCACCATTTCAAGGACAAGGGCGAGTTGCTGGACGCGGTCGCCCATGTGGGCTGGGACCTGCTCGGCGACGCCATGCGCGAGGGGCGCGCCCGCGCCGCCGACGTGCGCCAGGTGATGACCGAGATCGGCGTCGCCTACGTCCAGTTCGCCCAGCGGCACCCGGCGCTGTATCGGGTCATGTACGACGCCTCGCGCGACAAGGTGGCCCTGCCGGAGGGCATGAAGTCCGATCAGGACAGCGCCTACTGCATGGTCCAGGACTCCTTCCGCGAGGCCTCCGGTCCGGACGTTCCCGAGATCGACGTCGAACTGGCCACCATCGCCGCCTGGTGCGCGGCGCACGGCCTCGCCGAGATGAGCGCCTTCCATCAGTTCGATCCGCTCAAGGACACGCTCGGCGGGGAGGAGAACTTCCTGCGGGCCGTGCTCTCGCACATGGGCATGTTCCCCCACCCGCACGGCTGACCGCCGGGAACGATGCCGGGGCGTGGTCCGTTAGGCGTGCGTCCCCAGCCGCCCCGGAGCATGCCATGCAGATCTCAGACGTGATGACCGCCAGCCCGCAGGTCGCCCGGCCGTCCGACACCGTCGCGGACGTCGCCCGCCGCATGAACGACGTCGACGCCGGCGCCATCCCGGTCGTCGAGGACGGCCGGATCCGCGGCATCATCACCGACCGCGACATCGTCCTTCGCGTGGTCGGCGAGCAACGCAGCTTCGATACCCCCGTCGAGGAGGTGATGACCACCGAGGTCCAGACCTGCCGCGAGGACGCCTCGATCGCCGACGTTCTCTACCAGATGCAGGACAAGCAGGTGCGCCGCATCCTGATCGTCGACGGCGGCGACCGGCTGACCGGCATCGTCTCCCTCGGCGACGTCGCCCAGGAAGCCTCGGCCCGCAAGGCCGGCGCGGTGCTGGAAGACATCTCCGAGGCGCCCGCCAACAACTGATGCAATGCGGCGCGGGGCGGTCTAGACAGGTCGCGTGAGCGATCCCTTCGTCACCCGCTTCGCGCCCTCCCCCACGGGATACCTCCACCGCGGCCACGCCTTCTCGGCCCTGACCGCGCACGGGGCCGCGCGCGCCGCCGGCGGCCGTTTCATCCTTCGCATCGAAGACATCGACCAGACCCGCTGCCGCCCGGCGTTCGAGGCGGCGGTGTTCGAGGACCTCGCCTGGCTCGGCCTGGACTGGGAACAGCCGGTCCGCCGCCAGTCGGAGCACCTGGCCGACTACGAGGCCGCCCTCGGTCGGCTGCGCGAGCAAGGCCTCGTCTACCGCTGCTTCCGGACCCGCAAGGAGATCGCGCAGGCGGCGATGAGCGCGCCGCACGGGCCGGAAACGGCGTTCCGGGGCGGACCGCTGCATCCCAACGAAGAGGACCGCTTTCTCTCCGAAGGGCGCCCCTTCGCCTGGCGGCTGTCGCTGGACGAGGCGCGCCGGCGGATCGGCAGCTTCGAGAAGCTGACCTTTGCCGAGGACGGATCCGGACCGTCCGGAGAGCACGGCCGCATCATCGTCCGGCCGGAGCCCGCCGGCGACGTCGTGCTGGCGCGCAAGGACGTCGGCGTCGCCTACCATCTCGCCGTCGTCGTGGACGACGCGCTGCAGGGCGTGACCCACGTCATCCGCGGCCAGGACCTGTTCGAGGCCACCCATGTGCAGCGCCTGCTGCAGACGCTGCTGGGCCTGCCGGCGCCGGCCTACCGCCATCACCGGCTGTTGCTCGACGCGGAGGGCAAGCGCTTCGCCAAGCGCGACCGGGCCGAGACGCTGCGGGCCATCCGCGAGCGCGGCGTTCCGGCCGCGCAGCTGAAGGCGGAGCTCGGCTTCCCTGCATGACCGCCGACGCCCGCGCCCGCGCCCTGCCCTTCCTCGCCCTGATCGCCGGCGCCTGCGCCATAGGATTCGTGCCCAACCTGGTGCGGCTGGCGGATACCGGGCCTGCGGCGGCGGGGTTCTGGCGCATGGCGCTGTCGCTGCCGCTGCTCCTGCCGCTGATGCTGCGCGACGGCCGCGGCCTGGGGCTGAGACCCTCGACCGCGAGCCTGCTGGCCGGCCTGTTCTTCGCCGGCGACCTCGCCTTCTGGCACTACGGAATCCGCTACACCTCGGTGGCCAACGCCACGGTGCTGGCCAACCTGTCGCCGGTGGTGGTGACGGCGGTGGCCTGGTTCCTGTTCCGCGAGCGACCCGGACGGATGTTCATGGTCGGCCTGGCCGTGGCCCTCGCCGGCGCCTGGATCATGGCCGCCGGCGCCGCGGCGGGCGGCGCGGTCGCGCCGCTGCTGGGCGACCTGCTCTCCCTGACCACGGCGGTCTGGTACGCCCTCTACTTCGTCGCCATGCGGCGGGCGCGCCAGGGCGAGGGCGCGTCACGGGCGATGTTCTGGTCCAGCCTGGCCACGGCGCCCGTGATGCTGGCGGTGGCCCTGGCGATGGGCGAGCCGATCCTGCCCGGCTCGACGGGCGGCTGGTTGGCCTGCCTGGGCCTCGCCGTCGCCCATGTCGCCGGCCAGGGCTCGATCGCCTGGGCGCTGGGGCGGCTGCCGGCCTCGATCGCCTCGGTGGTCGTGCTGGCCCAGCCGGTGGTGGCCGCCATCGTGGCCTGGTTCCTGTTCCAGGAAGCCCTCACGCCCGTGCAGATGCTCGGCGGCGCCCTCACCCTGGCCGGCGTGGTCGTCGCCCAGCGGGCGCAGGTCCGGAAGGTCGAGCCTCAGCGCGCCCAGTAGCGGTAGCGGTAGGCCGTCGCGAAGCCGAGCTGCTCGTAGAGCGCCACGGCCGTCTCGTTCTTCACCTCGACCTGCAGATAGCTGCGCGTCGCGCCCTGCTCCGCCGCGAAGCCGAGCAGCGCCGAGATGATCCGCTGCGCGAGCCCCCGGCGGCGGTGCTCCGGCGAGGTCCGCATGACAGAGACGCCGGCCCAGTCGCCGTCGACGGCCACGGCGCCGACGGCGATCGCGCGGCCGCCCTCCTCGACCCGCGCGAACCGGACCGGCTGGGCGATGCGGCGCAGCGTGTCCAGCCGCTCCCGCGCGTCGGCCAGGTCGCGATAGAGGGTCTCGAACAGCACAGCCTGGAACGCCTCGCCGGGCTGGTCCTCCAGCAGCACGCCGTCGTTCGTCCCGCCGACGGGCCCGGTCATGACGCGGGTCTCGGTGTTGGGTGAAAAGCCGGCGCCGCGAAGGAACTCTTCCAGTCCCGCCGGATGCGGCGCGCCGTCGACGGTCTTGAACTTCGGCGGCAGGCCGTGGTCGGCGTACCAGCGCTCGACCTCCGCCAGCGCCGCGTCCAGCGGCCGGTCGGGCGCCCCGATCGCCCAGCAGGTGTTGGCCCGGCCGGTATGACCCGTCGAGGCGTTCAGCCGCCAGCCGCCGATCCGCGCCGTGTGCAGCGCCGGCCATGCCCGGGCGGAGACGTCCTCGAGGGCGACGACGGCCTGCGGCGTCATTCCTCCAGCAGCCGCTCGACCAGCGCCCGGGCTTCCTTGCTGTTCCAGTCGGCGTCGCCGGCCAGCCGCGCCCGCTCGCGGCCCTGCCTGTCGTAGACGATGGTGGTCGGGAAGCCGGCCGCCTTGGGCTCCAGTCCGAAGGCCAGCTTGTAGCCCGGGTCGCGGTAGAGCTTCAGCGGCGGGTTCCTGGCGATGAAGTCGGTGGCCAGGTTCAGGTCCTCGTCCCGGTCGACGCTGACCGCCAGAACGGCCACCGGCTGGGTCTGGTAGGCCGCCTGCAACGCCGCCAGGGTCGGCATCTCGACCTTGCACGGGCCGCACCAGGTCGCCCACAGGTTCATCACCACGACCTGGCCCTTGAAGTCGGCCACGGTGAGGGGCTTTCCGGCGGCGTCGGTGAAGCCTACGGCCGGCGCGGGTCGCGGCTGGGCCGGGACCTCCAGCTTCGCCAGTTCGCCCCGGCGCAGATCGCGCAGGTCCGTCGATTCCTTGGGTTTGAACGAAGCGCTGGCGATGACGTATAGAACCGCCGCGACGCCGATCAGGGCGAAGCAGACAATCGCCCACCGCAGCAGGTCGGGCTTCTTCTTCTCGCCTGGCTGGACTTCGCTCATATGACTGACAACCCTTCCGACAAGCCCCAGGGGCAGGCCATGTGGGGCGGTCGGTTCTCCGCGCGTCCCAGCGACCTGATGCAGGCGATCAACGTCTCGATCGGCTTTGACAGGCGCCTGTGGGCGCAGGACATTGCCGGCTCGAAGGCCCACGCCGCGATGCTGGCGAAGGCCGGGGTCCTATCTAGCGAGGACGAGGCGGAAATCCAGCGCGGCCTCGACGCCGTCCACGGCGAGATCGAGTCCGGGACCTTCCCCTTCCGCGAGGAGTACGAGGACATCCACATGAATGTGGAGGCCCGGCTGCGCGAGCTGATCGGGCCCGTCGCCGGCCGGCTGCACACCGCTCGCTCGCGCAACGATCAGGTCGCCCTCGACTTCCGCCTCTGGGTCCGCGAGGCCTGCGACCGGACGGCCGGCCAGATCGGCGAGCTGATCGTCGCCCTGCTCGACAAGGCCGAGGCGCACGCCGACGCCCTGATGCCGGGCTTCACCCACCTCCAGCCCGCCCAGCCGGTCACCTTCGGCCACCACCTGCTGGCCTATGTCGAGATGTTCGGCCGCGACGCCTCGCGGTTTCGCGACGCCCGCGCCCGGATGAACGAGTGCCCGCTGGGCGCCGCCGCTCTGGCCGGCAGTCCCTTCCCCATCGATCGCGAGATGACCGCCAGGGCGCTGGGCTTCGACCGTCCGACCGCCAATTCGCTGGACAGCGTCTCGTCGCGCGACTTCGCGCTGGAAGCGCTGTCGGCGGCCAGCATCTGCTCGACCCACCTGTCGCGGCTGGCCGAGGAGATCGTGATCTGGATGACGCCGCAGTTCGGCTTCGTGAAGCTCTCCGACGCCTTCACGACCGGCAGCTCGATCATGCCGCAGAAGAAGAACCCGGACGCCGCCGAGCTGATCCGCGCCAAGGTCGGCCGCATCCTGGGCTCGCTGACCACCCTGACGGTGGTCATGAAGGGCCTGCCGCTCGCCTATTCGAAGGACATGCAGGAGGACAAGGTCCCCACCTTCGAGGCGTTCGACGCCCTGGAACTGGCCCTGCTCGCGATGACCGGCATGGTCCGTGACCTGGAGCCGAACCGCGAGCGCATGGCCGCCGCCGCCGGGGCCGGCTTCTCGACCGCCACCGACCTGGCCGACTGGCTGGTGCGCGAGCTCGACCTGCCGTTCCGGGACGCCCACCACGTCACCGGCGCGGCGGTGAAGCGGGCCGAGCAGCTGGGCGTCGACCTGGCCGACCTGCCCCTGGCCGATCTGCAGGCCCTCAACCAGGGCATCGGCGAGGATGTTTTCAGGGTGCTGACCCCTGCCGCTTCCGCCGCGAGCCGCGTAAGCTACGGCGGGACGGCCCCCGACGGCGTGCGGGCCCAGATCAAGCGCTGGAAGGACAGCCTGCGATGAAACCGGTTCGACTGCTTCCCCTCATGCTCGCCGCGGCGGGCGTGGCCCTGTCGGCCTGCGGTTCGCTGGGCGAACTCGAGCGCCCCGCCGACCCGAAGGAGCGCGCCGCCCTCGAGGCCGAGCGCCGCGCGGCCGCCGCGCGCGGCAACCAGGCGTCCAACCCCCGGTCCGACGAGGAGCTGATGGACCCCGCCACCAGCCGCGGCAACACCCGCGAGTCGCAGATCGGCGGCGCGCCCAACGATCCCTTCGCGGGGCCGGGCTCCGACCCTCGCTAGACCAGAGACTTGAGACCAGCGTGAACCACTTCGAGGTCCGGGGCGGCGAGCTCCACTGCGAGAACGTCCCCCTGTCCCGGATCGCGGCCGAGGTCGGCACGCCGGTCTACGTCTACTCCCGCGCCACTTTCGAGCGGCACTTCACTGTCTTCCGCGACGCGCTGGTGAAGGCCGGCGTAGCCGATCCCCTGGTCGCCTACGCCGTCAAGGCCAACAGCAACCTCTCGGTCCTGAGGGTGCTCGGCGACCTGGGCGCCGGGGCGGACACGGTGTCGGAGGGCGAGATCCGGCGGGCGCTGGCCGCCGGCATCCCGGGCGAGCGCATCGTCTTCTCCGGCGTCGGCAAGACGCGGAGCGAGATCGCCTTCGCGCTGAAGGCCGGCGTCTCGGAGATCAACGTCGAGTCCGAGCCGGAGATGCGGCTGATCGCGGCGGTGGCCGAGGAGCTCCAGCTGCGCGCGCCGATCGTGTTCCGCGTGAATCCCGACGTCGCCGCCGGCGGCCACGCCAAGATCGCCACCGGCAAGGCGGAGAACAAGTTCGGCGTCTCCTTCGCCGAGGCGGCGCGGCTCTACGCCAACGCCTCAAACCACCCGCACCTGAACCCGCTGGGCGTCGCCTGCCACATCGGCAGCCAGATCACCGACCTGGCGCCGTTCGAGGCCGCCTTCACCCGCATGGTCGGCCTGGTCGAGAGCCTGCGCGCCGAAGGGATGAGCGTCGAGCGCCTCGACCTCGGCGGCGGGCTGGGCGTGCCCTACTTCAACCAGCCCGACCCGCCGGGGCCCGCCGAGTACGCGGCCATGGTGGCGCGCGTGACCGGCGGCCTGAAGGATGTCCGGCTGGCCTTCGAGCCCGGCCGGGTGATCGCCGCCAACGCCGGGGTGCTGCTGGCCTCGGTGATCCACCTGAACGAGCGGCCTGAGGGGCGCAAGTTCCTCGTCCTCGACGCGGCGATGAACGACCTGATCCGGCCGGCGATGTACGACGCCTATCACGACATCCGCCCGGTCCGGCCGGTCGACGGCGCGCCGGTGACGGTCGACGTCGTCGGCCCGGTCTGCGAGACCGGCGACACCTTCACCCGCGAGCGCGCCCTGCTGCCGCTCGGCGCCGGCGACCTGGTCGCCTTCATGAGCGCCGGCGCCTACGGCGCGGCCATGGCCAGCGAGTACAACAGCCGACCGCTGGTCCCCGAGGTGCTGGTCGACGGCGACCGCTACGCCGTCATCCGCAAGCGTCCGACCTACGAGGAGATGCTGGCGGACGAGACGATCGGCGAGTGGCGGTAAAGGAGTTGGGACAGACACCGTCGGTGGCTGTCCCTGGTCGTCCCTACTCCCACCACGGATAGACGCCCGGCATGTCTGTCGACACCTTCCCCGGGAAGTTCGGCTTGCGCTTCTCCAGGAAGGCCGCCACC
>CALKHU010000097.1 GCA_937991555.1 uncultured Caulobacter sp. | reverse complement strand
TCACCAGGCGCAGGTTGGCCTCGACCATCTCCTTCTTGGCCTGGCGGGCCTCGCGCTCACCCTTCTGGACGGTCTGGACGATGCGGCGGTAGTCGTCGATCGGCACGCCGGTCTCGGTGGCCAGGGCCGCGATCTCCTGGCGGATGTCGGAGATCGACGAGGCGTCGTTCTCGGCGAACTTGGTCCAGCGGACGCCCAGCGCCTTGACCGTCTCGGCCCAGTTGGGGTTCAGCTCCTGGCCGAAGTAGGCCTTGAGGAACTCGGCGCGGCTGATGCCGTAGCTGTCGGCCAGCCGCAGCAGGCGGCCTTCCAGGGTGATCAGGCGCTTGTTGATCGCGTAGAGCTGGTCGACCAGCGCCTCGATGCGGTTGTTGTTCAGCTTCAGGGTCTTCAGGCGCGCGACGATGGCGCCGCTGGCGGCCTCGTAGGCCTTGCGGTCCTCGTCCTTCAGGTCGCCGCCCTTCAGCCGGCGCTCGACCAGCTTCTCCTGCAGGCGGCGGAAGGCGTCGAACTCGGCGGCGATGGCGTCCAGCGTCTCCATGACGCTTTCCCGCAGCTCGCCTTCCATGGCGCTGACGGTGGGGCCGGCGCCGTCGTCGAAGTCGTCGTCGTCCTCGCCCTCGGGCTTCTCCTCGCCATCGGCGGCCTCGTCCTTGACCTCGGCGTCGCCGTCCTCGCCCGGCAGGGCCGGCGGGGCGGACGGGAACATGACGCCGTAGGTGCCTTCCAGGTCGATGACCTCGCGCAGCAGGATGCGGCCGGTGCCGAGTTCCTCGCGCCAGACCATGATCGCCTCAAAGGTCAGGGCGCTCTCGCAGAGGCCGCGGATCATCGTGTCGCGGCCCGCCTCGATGCGCTTGGCGATGGCGATCTCGCCCTCGCGGCTGAGCAGTTCGACGCTGCCCATCTCGCGCAGGTACATGCGCACCGGATCGTCGGTGCGGTCGTAGGTGGACTTCGTCTCCGCCTCGGTGACGATGGCGGTCTCTTCGCGGTTGGCGACTTCGCCGCCCTCGCCGTCGGCCGCGTCCTCCTCGGCCTCGACCACGTTGACGCCCATCTCGCTCAGCATGGCGAGGGTGTCCTCGATGGCCTCCGAAGTGACCTCCTCCGACGGCAGCACCTTGTTCAGCTCGTCCATGGTGACGTAGCCGCGGGCCTTGGCCTGCTTGATGAACTTCTTGACCCCGGCGTCGGTGAGGTCGAGGAGCGGGCCGTCCTTCTCCGGAGCTTCGGGGGCTTCGGCCTGCTCGTTGGTCGTCGTGCTCATCGCGATCTCCGGCGAGTGTCCCTGGACGGACAAACGCCTGTTGAAACGGTTTGGACGCGGTCGCGCCTTAAGGAGAGGCTTCGCCGTCCGACCACAGGCTTCCCGAGCGGATGGCGCGCCTGAGCGTGTCCCGTTCGGCTTTCAGCCGCTCGAACGCCGCCATGTCGGAACGCCCCCCAAGGCTGGCCTTGGCGGACGACAAAGCGGTCTCGAGCGCAGCCAATCGGTTCAGGGCCTCAAAAGCATGCGTCCACTGGGACCTGGCGGCGGCGAGGGTGACATCCTGTTTCAGGAAGGGCGCGCCTGCCTTTGCAGCGGCCCGGTCGATGTCAGTCAGCAGCCCGGCAAATCCACGGTCCCGCAGATGGCGTGCGAGCGCGCCTGAGTCAAGGTGATCGGCGTCAAGTCGCAGCCGAATGATTTCCTTGGCCAATTCCGCGAGCCCCGGATCGCCGAAACCGGACCGCTCAAGCTGCTCGAAGTGATCGTCCAGCCGGTGCGGGTCCTCGAGGGCGCCCTTGGCCAGGGCGGCGGCCATCGGATCGAGCGCGACCTGCAACTTCTTCGCCGCCGCCTTGCCCTCCGGGGTGGGGAAGGCGTCGAAATGCAGGGCGTCGCCCCGGCCGCGCCCGCGGCCGGGCGTGAAGGGCCGCCGCACGCCCCGCAGCGGCGCGTCGCCCACCGGTCCCGGTCGCGCGAACAGGCCGTCGAGCCGCCCCAGCAGCTCGTCGCGGTAGGCCTGGGCGAGGTCCTTGTCGGCGATCGTCCCGGCCCGTTCGCGCAGGCGCTGCTTCAGGCCCGCCCGGCGTTCGGGCGTGTCGAGAGGTTCCAGATCACGTTCGCGGGTGAACAGGGCGTCGACGAAGGGCGTGGTCTCGGCCAGCTGCGTCCGCAGGGCGGTCGGCCCCTGTTCGCGCAGGACGTCGTCGGGATCCTTGCCGCCGGTGACGATGGCGAAACGGAACGACTTGCCGGGTTTCAGCAGCGGCAGCGCCCGGTCGATGGCGCGGCTGGCGGCGCGCATGCCGGCGCTGTCCCCGTCGAAGCAGAGGGTCGGCTCGGGATGCAGCCGCCAGAGGACCTCCATCTGGTCCTCGGTCAGGGCCGTGCCCAGCGGCGCGACGGCGGGGATGTTGGCGCGCTGGCAGGCGATGGCGTCCATGTAGCCTTCGACCACCACCAGCTGCTCGTCGTTGCTGGCGTGCAGCAGCTTGCGCGCCTCGGGCAGGCCGTAGAGCAGCCGTCCCTTGGAGAAGAGGCTGGTCTCGGGCCCGTTCAGGTACTTGGCCCGAGCCTCCGGATCCATCGCACGGCCGCCGAAGCTGACGATCCGGCCGCGCGCGTCGGCGATCGGAAAGATGATGCGGTCGCGGAAGCGGTCATAGGGCGCGCCGCCGTCCTCGGGCGCGATGAGCAGCCCGGCGTCGACCAGCTCGGCGGGGCGGGCGCCCTTGGCGATCAGATAGTCCTTCAGCGCCGTGCGGTTCTGCGGCGAGAAGCCGATGCGGAAGCGCTTCCAGTCCTGCTCGGGCAGACCCCGGCGGGTGAGGTAGTCGCGCGCCGCCTTCCCCGACGGACGGTGCAGTTCGCCCTCGAACCACTGCGCGGCCAGTTCGACCCAGTCCGACAGGCCCTGGCGCTTCTTCTCCTGCTCGGCGGCCTGGGGGTCGGGGGCCGGCAGCGGGATTCCCGCCTCGGCCGCCAGCCGCTCGACCGCCTCCATGAAGGTCAGCCGCTCGGTCTCCTGCAGGAAGCTGATCAGATCGCCGTGCTTTCCGCTCGAAAAGTCGTGGAAGAAGCCCTTGTCGTCGTTGACGAAGAAGCTGGGCGACCGCTCCTTGGTGAAGGGCGAGAGGCCGACGTACTCCCGGCCCTGGCGCTTCAGCTTCACGGTCTTGCCGATCACGTCCGACAGCCGGACGCGCGACTTGATCTCCTCCAGGAAGCGGTCATCGAAGCGCATATGCTCAGCATATCGCGGAAGCAGGGAGCTAGCGCCAGCATCTCCCCCAACATTCCGCTCATCCTCGCTTGCGCGAGGGTGAGCGGCGTTGTGTGCGGACGCTTCAGGCCCTCACATGCCCCAGCTTGTCCGGGTTGCGCATGATGTAGATGGCCGCGATCAGGCCGTGCTCGTCGGCCTCGAAGGCCATGGTCTGGACGCCGTCGCTGACCTCCATGACCACCCCGGGAACGCCGTTGATCAGGGCCGGCCGCATGGCGCGGGGGTTGTCGAAGCCCTTGCGCGCCTGAATGCCCCTGAGCAGCAGCATGACGTCGTCGCGGCCGACCATCGGGCGCAGCGCCGCCGGACGCTTGCCGCCGCCATCGGAGATCAGGACGGCGTCCTCGGCCAGCAGGCCGGACAGCGCCTCGGGATCGTTGCGGGCGGCCGCGTCGAGGAAGGCGGCGGCCAGCTTCATCGCGGCGGCCTGGGGCACGGTGAAGCGCGGCCGGCCGGCCTGGACGTGCTTCCTCGCCCGTGACGCCAGCTGGCGCACCGCCGGCTCGGCCTTGCCCAGCTGCCCGGCGATCTGGCCGTAGTCCTGGTCGAACACGTCGTGCAGCAGGAAGACCGCCCGCTCCAGCGGCGACAGCCGCTCCAGCGCCAGCAGGAAGGCGACCGAGACATCCTCGGCCTTCTCCAGCGGATCCTCGGGCAGGTCCTCGATCAGCGGTTCCGGCAGCCAGGGCCCGACATAGGTCTCGCGCCGCGCGCGGGCCGACTTCAGCCGGTCGAGGCAGAGGCGGGTGACGGCCTGCATCAGCCAGGCCTGGGGGTTGTCGGCCGCCCCGCCGGCGCGGTCCCAGCGCAGCCAGGCGTCCTGGACGACATCCTCGGCCTCGGCGACCGACCCGAGCATCCGGTAGGCCAGCCGCGCGAGGCGGCGGCGCTCGGCCTCGAAGGTCTCGACGGCGGGTGTCATACCGTGACCGGCTCCGGGATGCGGAAGGGCGCCGAGACGCCGGCGACCACCACCTTCGTGCAGGCGCGGCCATGGCCCAGGGCGTACTTCACGGTGGGATACATCTGCGCGGTCGTGAGGGCGAGGGCGATGTCGACCACGGCGGCCTCGCCCCAGCGGCGGGCGATCTCCTCGCGGCACTCGTCGGCGTCGGCGAGATTGCGGTCGAGCACGGCGCGGGCGAAGTCATGGGCGAGGCCGGCGACCTCCCCCATGCCCAGCCGGTCGCCGGCCAGGACCGCGCGCAGCACCTCGGGCCGGACCCCTGCGGCGACGGCCATGTCGACGCTGATCTGGGTGCAGGGCCCGCAGTCGCCGGACAGGGTCCCGACGATGCCCGCCGCCGCCAGCGCCTCCGCAGGCGCCGCCCTGCCGCGGCCGAGGGACGCCACGAGGCCGAAGCGGATCAGGGTCCAGGGCCCGCCCTTGTCGAGCAGGTCGCGCATGTAGTCCGCGCCGTAGGTCCAGGTCTTCTCGAAGCCGGCGATTTGCCGGCGGAGCAGGGCTTTCAGCATGCTCAGGCCTCCTTCGCGATGCGGCTCGCCCAGGCGATCCAGGCGGTGACGAGGGCGGGCAGGTAGACGCCCGGAAAGTCGCGGATCACGTCGCGCAGCGGGTCGCCGCCGCAGCTGGCGTCGCCGACATGGATGGCGGCGTGCAGGACGAGGAAGGCCGCGGCGCAGACCAGCGCCGGCCAGCCCTGCCGCGGCCGCCAGGCGAACCAGGCGAGTCCGAGCGTCACGACCGCGTAGGCCATGCCGATGTCGCGCACGAAATGGGGGTTGAACGGCCCGGTCAGCGGCACGCCGGGCACGGCGTCGTACCAGGCCAGCGGCCGGGCGACCTGGAACAGGGCGTTGCCGCCCAGCACCCCGGCCAGCAGGGCGCAGATCCAGCGATAGATCATGGTTCGGCTCCTTCTCTCGGTGATGAGACGAGACGGGCGGGCGCGATGTGACATCTCGCGACAATCCTCTCCCGCAGGGAGACGGGGACCACGCGGAGCGTGGTGGAGAGGGCTGCCGCCCGAGCCGCCGGGGAGAGGCGCGCCGGCCATGACGCCAGCCCGTCGACGCCCTGCACCTGACACCCTCCACCATGCTCCGCATGGGCCCGCTCCCCCGATGGGGAAGGATTGACGTTGCGCGCCCCCTCCCCTCCAACTCCTTCCATGCAACGCACCCTGCCCGCCTCGCTGTACCGCGACCCGGCCACCTATGAGCGCGAGCGCGAGACCGTGTTCCGGGCCGGGTGGCAGTTCCTCGGCCATGAGAGCGAGGCCGCTCACGAAGGCGACTACCTGGCGGGGGATGTCGCCGGCTGGCCGGTGCTGGCGGTGCGCGGCAAGGACGGGGTGCTGCGCGCCTTCCACAACGTCTGCCGCCACCGGGCGGGACCACTGGTGACGGACGCCGGGGGGAACTGCGGCGGCGAGCTGACCTGCCGCTACCACGGCTGGCGCTACGCGCTGGATGGCCGGCTGCGCAGCGCCGTGGCCTTCGGCGCGGCCGAGGATTTCGACCCGCGGGACTTCGGGCTGCATCCGGTGCGGCTGGAGACCTGGCGCGGCTTCCTGTTCGTGAACCTGGGCGGCGGGGCGGGGCCGCTGGAGGACCTGGTCGCGCCGCTCGACCGGCTGTTCGACGGGCGCGGCGTGACGGTCGGCCCGGCCACGCTGCGCCGCAGCCACGACATCGCCTGCAACTGGAAGACCTACGTCGAGAACTATCTCGAGGGCTACCACATCGACGTGGTCCATCCCGGCCTGGCCGCCGAGGTCGATACGGGTTCGTATATTGTGCGCATGGACGGCGCCGTCGCCGTGCATGAGGTCGAGACGCGCAGCGGCGTCAATGACGGCCTGTGGGCCTGGCTGTGGCCCAACCTGGCGTTCAACGTCTACCGTTACGGCCTGATGGTCGAGCACATGCAGCCGGTCGGCCACGGCCGCACGCGCCTCGACTACCTCTACTTCTACGACCCCGCGGCCGCCGACATGGACGCGGTGCTGGCGGCCTCCGACACCCTGACCCTTGAGGACAAGGCGATCTGCGAGGCGGTGCAGCGAAACCTCGACGCCGGCGTCTACGACCAGGGCGTGCTCTCGCCGCGCCACGAGGTCGGCGTGGCCTGGTTCCAGACACGGGTGAGCGAGGCGGTGGGGTGAACGTTCCCTTTCCGTCATCCTCGCTACAAGCGCGAGGATGACGGTCGAGGAGGGTGCGTTGACTCGCCGGCCAATTCACCGCCCACTGTTCGGTGAAACGCGGGGGCGGTTCATTGGGCAACGAACGGGGCGTGGGGCCGCTGGCGGCGACCGTGCTGGTGGCCGGCAACATGATCGGCTCCGGCGTCTTCCTGCTGCCGGCGTCGCTGGCGGCGACGGGCTCGTCGACGATCATCTCCTGGCTGATCACCTCGGCCGGCGCCATGGCGCTGGCGGGCGTCTTCGCGGCGCTGGCGACCATCCGCCCGACGCAGGACGCCATCGTCGACTATCCGTCGCGAGGTCTCCATCCGTTCTTCGGCTTCGCCAACTGGTGGGTCTATCTCCTGGGATGCTGGATAGGCGTTCCGGCCGTGGCGCTGGCGGCGACGGGCTACCTCGCCTACTTCGTCCCGGCGCTGGCCCAGCCGGTCGCCGGCGCCTGGACCACGATCGGCGTCATCTGGCTGCTCACCCTCGCCAATGTGCTCGGGGCCAGACTGGTCACCCGACTCGGCGGCCTGACCCTGCTGGTCGGTCTGGCGCCCATCGTCCTCGCCACCGCCCTCGGCTTCGCCGCCTTCGACGCGGACACCTTCGCGGCGGGCTGGAACGTCAGCGGAAAGCCGCTGTCGACAGCGGTCGGTCAGTCGCTCGCGCCGGTCTTCTGGGCCTTCCTGGGCGTCGAGAGCGCCAGCTTCGCCGCCGCCGTCGTGCGCGATCCGCAGCGCAATGTGGCCCGGGCCTCGCTCGGCGGCGTGGCGCTGGCGGCGGCCGTCTACATCGCCGCCTCGGTCGCCCTGCTGGGCGCGATCCCCGCGGAGGTGCTGGCCGGCTCGACAGCCCCGTTCGCCGACGCGATCCGCATCCTCTGGGGCCCCGCCGCCGCCGGGACCATCGCCGTCTGCGCCCTGCTCAAGACGCTCGGAACCGTGGGCGGCTGGATGCTGGTCACCGCCGAGGGCTCGCGCAGCGGCGCGGCGGCGGGCTACCTGCCCGGATTCCTGTCGCAGGGCGACGCGACCCGGGCGCCCGTCCGCGACCTGGTGCTGGCGGCGTTGCTGATGTCCGGCGTGCTGCTGGCCAGCGTCTCGCCGACACTGGGCAGGCAGTTCGGCGTGCTGATCAACGTGACGGTCAACTTCTCGATGGTCGCCTACGCCCTGTGCTCGCTGTCGCTGGTTCGGATCGCCGGGGCCGTCGAGGATGCCGGCCGGCGTCGCTTGCTGCGGCTGCTCGGCCTCGGGGCGGCGGCCTTCTCGGTCGCGGTCCTCGCCCTGTCCGATCCGGCCATGCTGCCGCCGACCCTGGCGACGGTCGCCGCCGCGATCCCGCTCTACGGGCTGGTCCTGCTGGCGCGGCGCAAGACGTAGGAACACCCACCCCTTTTCGCCGCGCAGAAGCGGTGTCTGTGCCTGCTCTCTACCAGCTCCACGCCTTCGCGCTGGCGCGGCAGCCGCCGTCGGGCCAGCCCTTCCAGGCCCGGCCGCGGACGACCCGGCCCGTGGCGACGCCGGTCGGCTCGCCGTTGCGCAGGGCGACGCCGCCGTTGACCAGCACCCAGGTCATCCCGGTCGCGAACTGGCGCGGGTTCTCGTAGGTGGCCGGATCGCGGACGCTGGCCGGATCGAAGATCACCACGTCGGCGTAGTTCCCCACCTTCAGCGACCCCCGGTCCCGCAGGCCGAGGTTGTGCGCCGGCTGGCTGGTCAGCTTGCGGATCGCCTCCTGCAGGGTGATCACCTTCTCCTCGCGCACATACCGGCCCAGCAGGCGCGCGAAGTTGCCGTAGGCCCGCGGGTGGGTGCTCGACTGCAGGAACAGCCCCTCCGGCGACTGGGCGCCGGCGTCGGATCCGAAGCTCATCCACGGCAGCGCCACCTGCCTGCGGACGTTGTCCTCGCTCATCAGGAAATAGACCACCTGCACCCGGCTGCCGTCCTCGATGACCAGGTCGATGGCGGCGTCCTCGGGGCTCACCTTCCGCTCGGCGGCGACCTGGGCCAGCGTCTTGCCGGTCAGGGGCTTGAGCTTCGGATTGCGGAAGCCGACCAGCAGCGTGCCCTCCGGCCCGGCGAACCGGTACAGGTTCTCGAACACCGGGCTGTCGCTGCGCATCTCGGCGATCACCTCGCGGCGGATCGAGGGATCCTTGAGCCGCTTGATCCAGGCCTCGCGCCCGCCGGCCTGCACCCAGGGCGGCATCGCCGCGTCCAGGCCGGTGGAGCCGGCGGTGTAGGTGTACATGTTGGCGGTGATGCGCAGGCCGCTCGCCCGCGCCGCTTCGATCTTCGCGATGGCCGCGTCGAGCTTGCCCCAGTTCTGGCGGCCGGCCGCCTTCAGATGCCAGATCTCGGCCGGGGCGCCGGACTCGCGCGAGATGGCGATCAGCTCGTCGATCGCCTCCAGAAGGCGGTTCCCCTCGCTGCGCATATGGCTGATGTAGACGCCGCCGCAGCGGCCGGCCTCGGTCGCGAGGGCGGTCAGTTCGCGGGTCCCGGCGTAGCTGCCCGGCGCGTAGATCAGCGAGGAGCCGACGCCCAGGGCGCCTTCCTCCATGGCCTGGACCACCAGGCCGCGCATGGTCGCCAGCTGTTCGGGCGTCGGTTGCTCGTCCTCCTCGCCCAGCACGTGGGTGCGCACCGTCTCGGCGCCCACGAACGAGGCGACGTTGGGATTGACGCCGCGCTTCTCCAGCGCCTCGAGATACCCGCCCAGCGTGGTCCAGGTGATCGGGTACTTGATGTCGCCCTGGCGGTCGCGCTCCAGGCGCTTCATCGCCTCGTTCCAGGGGCCCATCGAGGAACCCTCTCCCATCACCTCCAGCGTCACGCCCTGCTTGAGGTCCGACAGCGCCCGCCCGTCGAGGATCAGGCTGTCGGTAGCCCAGCTCAGCATGTTGATGAAGCCGGGCGCCACCGCCTGGCCGCGGGCGTCGATTTCGGTGAGCCGCTGCCCGCGCACGCGCTTGCCGATGGCGACGATGCGGTCGCCGCGGATGCCGACCTCGCCGGGGTAGGGCTGCCCGCCGAGCCCGTCGTAGATCAGCCCGTTGCGGATCACGATGTCGAACGGCTGCCCCTTGGCCGACTGGCCGGGCAGCGTCGGCATCTCCGGCATGGCGGAGCAGGAGAGCAGCAGGAACGAGGCCGCGACGGCGAGAAGCGAACGAAGGCTCAAGCGGAGTCTCCCTGCGTGGTTCGACACGCGGCCTGCGGCCGCTGCTCACCCTGACTAGAGGGATTGGCCTTCCAAGTCAGTCATCCTGAGCAGGCCCGGAGGGCCGTGTCGAAGGACGCAACGCGTTTGGGGCGATCTTGCGGCTGGTTGGGGACTGCTTCCGGCATCGCCGGTAGCTGTCCCGACTCTTCGGACCGCAAGTGTCGGGGACAGCTACCGTCTATCGACGGAAGCTCTCCCCAGGCTGTCCACCCACGCCGGCAGCTCGCTGATCGAGCCGAGCTCCACGTACCGCTCGTGCCCCATCGGCGCCTCGGCCGCCTCGTGGGCCCAGACCAGCGGATAGGGGATCAGCGCGCCCCAGGCCCCTGCGTCGAGCGCGGGGAGGACGTCGCTGCGCATGGAGTTGCCGGCCATCACCGCCCGCTCCGGACCGGATCCGTGGCGTGCGAAGACCCGGCGGTAGGTGTCGGCGTCTTTCTCGCTGACGATCTCGACGGCCGCGAACAGGTCGCCCAGGCCGCTGGCGGCCAGCTTCTGCTCCTGGTGCAGCAGGTCGCCCTTGGTGATCAGCACCAGGCGGTAGCGTTCGGACAGCTCGGCCAGCGCCTTCTCGACGCCCGGCAGCGGCTCGACCGGCTCGTTCAGCATCTCGCGGCCGGCGGCGAGGATCTGCTTGATGACGCCGATGGACACCTTGTCCTGCGTCAGCTCCATCGCCGTCTCGATCATCGACAGGGTGAAGCCCTTCACCCCGTAGCCGTAGAGCCGCA
>CALKHU010000096.1 GCA_937991555.1 uncultured Caulobacter sp. | reverse complement strand
GTGGTAATGGTTCCAGACGGCCCAGCGCTCCTTGCCCTCGCAGTGGACGTCCCAGCTCGCCGCCAGCGCCGCCATGACGGAGTCGAAGGTCACGATCAGGTCGACCGCCGCCAGGCGCAGCCAGATTCCCTGGTGCTCGGGGATCTTCCAGTAGGGCTTGACCTCCCGCGCCAGAACGCGAGCCGACCCCGGCAGCAGGGCGATGACCTGGTCGGCCAGCGCCCCGCCGGCGGCGACGTCCGGCAGTTCGGCGTAGATCCGCAGGCCCAGGTCCATCGCTACTTCTTGCGCGGGCTCAGGATGTCGCCGAGGCGATCGGGCGTTCCCTCGACGCGCTCCAGGCGCGGGTAGCGGAGGCCGCCCTTCCAGTCGATCGTCACCACGCGGTACCTGTCGCCGGCCTTGACGATCAGCGTGACCGGGGCGCCGTCCTTCGCGGCCGTGATCGCGCTCTTCAGGCGGTCGGCGCTGTACGCCTCGCCGTTCACCGCCACGATCTGGTTGCTGACCGTCAGACCGGCCTTGAACGCGGGCCCCTCCCACTGGACGCCGGTGACCGTTCCCGAGGCGTTGAGCGACAGGCCGATCGAGTAGGTCAGGTCGGTGCGCTTGTAGAGCGCGTCGGCGCTCTTCTGGAAGCTGTTGGGCGTGTCGCTCCAGGCCAGTCGCCAGCCGCCGCGCGCGAAACCGTCGAGCGGAGCCGCCTCGGCGCTGGCGATGCGCGCCTTCAGGAACCCCGCCCAGTCGTAGGGGGTGACGCCGTTCAGCGTGGCCACGACCTCGTCGAAGTCGTAGGTCTTCGGCGTATAATCGCCGTCCGTCCCCGCGAAAAAGGCGCGCGCGAAGTCGTCCAGGGACTTCTTTCCGCCGGTCCGCTCCCGGATCAGGGTGTCGACGTCGAGCCAGACCAGCAGGCCTTCCGAATAATAGTCCTCGTTCCGCTGCCAGCTGAGCCAGCCCTTCGGCTTGCGGGCGCTGATGATCGGGTCGTGGGTGGTGTCGCTCATGTCGCGCCACTGGCGGCCGACACGGGCTTCATAGGTGGCGGCGACCAGGGCCAGGGCGCCCATGGCCTCCTCGCGGCTCCATAGCCCCGAGCGCGCCGACAGCATGTAGCCCCAGTACTGGGTCTGGCCCTCGTACACCCACATCAGGGTGTCGCGCATCGGCGTGGCGTAGTCGGGCGTCCACAGGTCCGCGGGGCGCCGGTACTTGCCGTTCCAGCTGTGGGTGTACTCGTGCGGCAGCAGGTCCCGCTCCGGGGCCATGCGGCTCCATTCGGTGAAGTATTCCGGCTCGACGCCATTTTCCGAGGAGCGGTGATGCTCGAGGCCGATGCCGCCCATGCGGTCGGTCAGCGACAGCAGGAAGTCGTAGCGGTCATAGGGGCGCACGCCGAACAGGCGGTCGGCCTGGACGACCAGGTTGCGATGCTTCTGGATCTGCTCCTCGCCGGCGTCGAGCAGCTCGGGGCGGTCGGCGACGATGTTCAGCAGGACCGGCGAGCGGCCGCCCGGATCGAGATCGACCTGCCGGTAGTGCCTGCCGGCGAACATCGGGGAATCGACCAGCGTCTCGAAGGAGACCGTCCTGAACGTCGTGGTCGGTCCCGACCGGCTCGCGACATCCAGCGCGACGCCGAACTTCCAGTCCTCCGGCAGGGTGACCGACAGGTCGACCGGGATGCGGCGCGTGTACCAGCCCGCCGGATAGAAGGCGGTCGAGTTCCACTGCAGGTTCATCATCTCCTGGGTGACCACGACGCGGCCCTGGTCCGGCGCGGTCGCTGACAGGAACTCGAAGGTCAGGTCCAGCGCCGCGGCGCCCTCCGGGACGGTCACATGCAGCGCATAGACCTCGACCGGATCACGGATCCATTTCACTGGCTGGCCGCCGGCGGTGATCTTCAGGCCGGCGATCTTCTCCAGCTCGCCGCGCGGAGCGTGCTTGCCCGGCAGCCACTCCGGATAGAGCAGCACCATCGGCCCGGCCTGCGCGACCGGAATGGTCTGCTTCACGCGGATGATGCGGCGGTCGAGGTCGGTGGCGTCGACCGCCAGGGTCATGACGCCCGGATAGGCGACATCGCGGGCGGCGGGGATGGCCGGCGGCAGGGGGATCGGGTGCGGGCCGGGAGCGGGCTGGGCGGCGACGGGGCCGGCGAGGAGGAGGCCGGCGGCGAACACGGAAGCGACGAGCTTGGACATGGCCGCATATGAGCGGCGGGGGCGGGTCGCCGCAAGGGTGGCGGAACCGCCCCCTGCAAGCCTGCGTTAGCCCCGGATGTTCAAGCTCGCCGGCGTCTTCCTCGTCATCATGATCATCGCGGGCGTCCTCGGCTTCGTCGTCGACGTCGCCGGCGGCATCGCCAAGATCGCCTTCGTCCTCTGCCTGATCGGGCTGGCCGGCTCGTTGCTGGTCAAGGCCCTCGGCAAGCCCTGACGTCGCCGCGCCGGCCGGAGGACGAAGCGCCCTGACGAAAGTCAAGCGGCGCCTCTTCCCTTATCCCCAGCTTTGCCTTATATCCGCCCCCTCGCGGAAATTCCGATCAACTGAGACGCGATTTTTCGCGCGCGTGCCCGAAGGCCCGGTCAAGCCCTCCGACCGGCGCGAAGGGGCGCCCCTGACACGCCAGGGGCAACGTCTTGCGTCCGCTTCCGGCCATGCCGGAAGACCCGAGGGTGGACGCGACAAGACAGTTCACGCGCGGACTCCCATGGTCCGCGTACGCAGGGATCAAAATGGCGCAATCCTTCACCGGCAAGAAGCGGATCCGGAAGTCGTTCGGCCGCATTCCCGAAGCTGTGCAGATGCCGAACCTCATCGAGGTTCAGCGCTCCTCCTACGAGCAGTTCCTCCAGCGCGAAGTCCGCGCGGTCGAGCGCCGCGACGAGGGCATCGAGGCGGTCTTCAAGTCGGTGTTCCCGATCAAGGACTTCAACGAGCGCGCCGTGCTCGAGTACGTCTCCTACGAGTTCGAGGAGCCGAAGTACGACGTCGAGGAGTGCATCCAGCGCGACATGACGTATGCGGCGCCGCTGAAGGTGAAGCTCCGTCTCATCGTGTTCGAGATGGAAGAAGAGACCGGCGCCCGCTCGGTCAAGGATATCAAGGAGCAGGACGTCTACATGGGCGACATCCCGCTCATGACGGACAAGGGCACCTTCATCGTCAACGGCACCGAGCGCGTCATCGTCTCGCAGATGCACCGTTCGCCGGGCGTGTTCTTCGACCACGACAAGGGCAAGACCCACAGCTCCGGAAAGCTGCTGTTCGCCGCGCGCGTGATCCCGTACCGCGGCAGCTGGCTCGACTTCGAGTTCGACGCCAAGGACATCGTCTACGTCCGCATCGACCGCCGCCGGAAGCTGCCGGCGACCACCTTCCTCTATGCCCTCGGCATGGACGGCGAGGAGATCCTGACCACCTTCTACGACGTGGTTCCGTTCGAGAAGCGTCCGGGCGGCTGGGCCACCCCGTACAAGCCCGAGCGCTGGCGCGGCGTGAAGCCGGAATTCCCGCTCGTCGACGCCGACACCGGCGAGGAAGTCGCCCCGGCCGGCCAGAAGATCTCCGCCCGCGCCGCCAAGAAGCTGGCCGACACCGTCAAGACGCTGCTGCTGTCGCCTGACGCCCTGGTCGGCCGCTACCTGGCCCGCGACGAAGTGAACCCGGAAACTGGCGAGATCTACGCCGAGGCCGGCGACGAGCTCGACGTGCCGACCATCGAAGCCCTGGAAGAGAAGGGCTTCACCACCATCGACGTGCTCGACATCGACCACGTCACGGTCGGCGCCTACATGCGCAACACCCTGCGGGTCGACAAGAACGTCACCCGCGAGGACGCGCTGTTCGACATCTACCGCGTCATGCGTCCGGGCGAGCCGCCGACGGTCGAGGCCGCCGAGGCGATGTTCAAGTCGCTGTTCTTCGACCAGGAGCGCTACGACCTCAGCTCGGTCGGCCGCGTGAAGATGAACATGCGCCTGGAGCAGGACGTCGCCGACGACGTCCGCGTCCTGCGCAAGGAAGACGTGCTGGAAGTCCTGAAGGTCCTCGTCGGCCTGCGCGACGGCCGCGGCGAGATCGACGACATCGACAACCTCGGCAACCGCCGCGTCCGCTCGGTCGGCGAACTGCTCGAGAACCAGTACCGCGTCGGCCTGCTCCGCATGGAGCGGGCGATCAAGGAGCGCATGAGCTCGGTCGACATCGACACGGTCATGCCGCACGACCTGATCAACGCCAAGCCGGCGGCCGCCGCCGTCCGTGAGTTCTTCGGCTCCTCGCAGCTGTCGCAGTTCATGGACCAGACCAACCCGCTGTCCGAGATCACCCACAAGCGCCGCCTGTCGGCGCTCGGCCCGGGCGGCCTGACCCGCGAGCGCGCCGGCTTCGAGGTGCGCGACGTGCACCCGACG
>CALKHU010000095.1 GCA_937991555.1 uncultured Caulobacter sp. | reverse complement strand
CCGCCGCAGACGGCCCGACTCCGGAGGAAGCCGCCGCCCTCCGCCGCGCGCGGGAGGAGAAGGCCGCCCGCGCGGCGGCCGCCGCCAAGGACAGCCGCAAGTGAGCGTACCCGCCAGCCGCCTGCACGACCTGATCGCGCTCGCCAACGAACCCTCGAGCGAGCGGCGTCGCGAACTGCTGCGCGGCGTCACCGACATGTTCTTCGCCGGCGAAGACCACGGCGCGACCGAGTTGGGCCTGTTCGACGCGGTGATGGGCAAGCTGGCCAGCGAGATGGAGGTCGCGGTCCGGGCCGAGCTGGCCGGGCGCATGGCCGAGGCCGCGCGGCCGCCCGCCGGCCTGATGCGACGGCTGGCCGGCGACGAGATCGAGGTGGCCCGCCCCGTGCTCCAGGGCTCCGCCGCGCTCAGCGAGGACGACCTGATCAGCGTCGCGCGCACCCGCGGCCAGGATCACCTGCGCGCCATCTCGCAGCGGACCATCGTGCCCGCCGCCGTCTCCGACGCCATCGTCGAGCGCGGCGACGATGACACCCTGGGCGTCCTGCTTCGCAACAGCGGCGCGGCCCTGTCGCGCAAGGCGCACGAGCGGGCCGTCGACCGCGCCGTGCAGAACCCGGACCTGCACGAGGCCGTGGTCACCCGCGAGCAACTGCCGATCGACCTGCTCAACGAGATGTACTTCGTGGTCGAGGCGCGGCTGCGCGACCGCATCACCAGCGCCAACGCCGCCATCGACCCGGCCCAGCTCGAGGCCGCCCTCGCCGCCGGCCGCAAGCGCGTGGCCGTGGGCGACGGCGCCCTGCCCGCCGACTATGCCGAGGCCGAGGCCGCGGTCCGGTCGATGATCGCCCGGGGCGACGTCGGCCCGCGCGTGCTGGCCGCCCTGCTGCGCAATCGCGAGACCACGAAGTTCCTCGTCGCCCTGGCCGAACTGGCCGGGATCGACTTCCACACCGCGCGGCGGATCCTCGAGCGCAAGGAGCTCGACGCCCTGGCCATCGTCTGCAAGGCGGCGGACTTCGACCGCAGCCTGTTCCTGACCTTCACGGTGCTGATCCTCGACCGCGACGACGACGCCATGACCCGCGCCAAGTCCTACGGCGACCTCTACAACGCCCTGCCCAAGGACGCCGCCCTGCGCACGATCCGCTTCTGGCGGATGAGGCGGACGACGGGGGACGTGGCGGCGGCGTGAGCGGGCGCTAGCGGGGCATCCCCGGCGGTATCGTTGGGCGCGGCGCCCGTGGGTGAGACACCCTGCCCGACCACCCCGAAGTTGCCCTTTGCTGGCGGACCGGCCGGTCCCAGTAGAGTTCTACACGCACTAGCCTTCCCTCAGCGAACGCCGGATCCGTCAGCTTCATGCGAAAGCGGTGACTGAGCTTGAGCGCCGCCTCGCCAAAGCCCATGCCTTCCGGCTGCTGCTGCTCGACCACGCAGCCCGCAAGAAGGCCATCCGCCGTCAGCGTGCAGGCCATCGTCGCGCTGCCGCCTACCTTGTCGCGCCAAGCAGCTCGGGGGTGCGCCGAACGCACCCCGAGGTCGCTCGGGCCCTTGGCCCATACCGGCGATCCGATCGTAAGGCGGGGCGGCCGGTCTTCGGCCGTTTCGCGGGTCCAACGGACCGGCAGACGGACTGGACGGCCCGCGACTTCGCGGCCGTCCCTGTCCAGCGGCTCCAGCGCGAATCTTGAGGAGGCAAGAGCAACTGAGGCGTTTCCAAATCCAAGCCCAGCAGGCGTCTCCTCGATCGCGCGGCAGTTCTCCAGGGCGCCCGCCGCGTTGGCCGTGCACTCGACCACGGCTCGACCGGGAATTCCCGGTGCCCCGACCGGATAGAAGTCCGACAACTCCCGCAGTGTAGGATGCTCCCGCCAGACCGGCCGGGTGACGTAGTCCGGCGGCGCTGGCACGGCCTCTGAAGCTCCCTCTGCCGCGAATGCCAATGCGAGTGCGATACTGATCATGCTGGTCCCCCGCAGACTTCTCTAGGGACACTCAGCCGGGGACGCAACCGGGCCGGCCACGGGTCCGCCGCACCACCCTCGCGGTCTTTGCACCGCCGCGAGCGAGGCCGCTAGCGGCTGGCTGGGCCGGGCGCGCATTGGCAACACCACACTTCGGCGCTACATTGTAGATACGAAGGAGGCGCCGATGCGTACATCGCTCGCCCGTTGGGGCAACAGTCTGGCTGTCCGGGTTCCCAAGGAGGCTGCCGCGGCCGCTGGACTCCGCGAAGGCGCGGCGCTGGAGTTGACCCTCGAGGGCAAAACGCTGGTCCTGCGCCGCCGGGATCATGACATTCGCGACCTGGTCGCGGCCATCGAGGGACCGCCTCCCCCGCTTGAACTCGACGACGCGCCGCGCGGGAGCGAGGCGTGGTGAGCGGCGACTGGTCGCCTTTGCCCGGCGAGCTGTTGTGGCTGGAGTTCTCGCCGACTTCAGGCACCGAGCAAGCCGGACGACGACCGGCGCTCACTGTCTCCGACGCGGGCTACAACGCGGCGACCGGCCGGGCGCTGGTCATGCCGATCACCAGCCGGGTGCGGGGCTGGCCCTTCGAGGTCGAACTGCCTACTGGGGCGGCGATCGCTGGCGCGGTGCTCGCGGATCAGGTCCGCTGCGTCGACTGGCGCGCGCGCTTCGCGAAGTCGGCAGGGGCCGCGCCGGCGGCGGTGCTAGAGGAAGCGCGGGCCAAGCTGGCGTCGTTGGCGGGGTTGTAGCGGTGCCTACTCCGGTAAGCGCGAGGCCATCGGAATCTGCGCGATGCCGCCTTCAACGGGTTGTGAGTTCCTAGTCATGGGCTTCATCTGGAAACATTTGGCGACCGACAGCGTCGCTCGCCAAAGCCCGCGCCATCGGGATCCTCGGAGATCACAGTGCAGGCGGTCAATGTACCGTCGGCGAGCACGCGGCAAGCGATCATGAAACCCCGTCGACACCCTGCTCGAACGCGGCTTTCGGATACGCGGCCGCCAGCGTGTCGCCGTCAGGCAGTCGCAACCAGTCCGGGACTGTGACGACGGTTGATTGGCGGCGACGGCGGCCCGTCGATGGCGACTGGAGGCGTGGCGGCGAGCGCAGCCCGCGACGGGGCGGGACTGCGCGCCATAGCCCTAGTTCAGCTTCCACACCATCGGCAGGCGCACCATGGCGCCCTCGGTCGGCTGGCCGCTCTGACTGGTCGGGGCCATGCGGAAGTACTGGGCCAGCTGCACGGTCGCCGCGCCGAAGCCGTAGTCGCCGCCGCGCTCGGTAATGACGTAGCAGCCGTCGAGCGCGCCGCCGGGCGCGACCTGGCACTCGATGACGGCCTCGCCGGACGCGCCCGTCTGGATGGCGGCGACCGGGAAGCTCGAGATCAGCTCCTCGACGGACGGCGTGCGCACCCACTCGGGGTCGGCGATCATCGCCGGCTGCGGCGCGGCGGCGAGGGTCACGGTTTCGGCGGGCGCGACGTCCGGCGTGGCGAGGGCGGCGATCAGAAGCGGCAGGATCAAGGGATACTCCGGGCGGTCAGGAGGCGGAATGCTGGCGGGCGCGAAGCCGTTCCAGCGCCTGGGCGGCGAGGTCGGTGAGCGAGCGGTGTCCGTGCTCGGCGAAGACGTCGAAGGCGGCGGCCAGGGCCACCGCCGCGCCGGCGAGTCCGCCGTTGTCGCGGCCGGTGATCTCGGCGCGGATCTCGTAGAGGCGCGCCAGGTTCAGCTGGGCGACGCCCCAGGCGACCGGATCGGCGGACGGGCGGAGGGCGCACAGCTCGGTCTTCTGGGCGGCGACGGCGGCGTCGAGCACGGCGAGGTCGCCGGTCAGCTCCGCCTGGCGGCCGAGCGCCTGCGCCTTGCCGGCGGCGACGCGGGCGCGCAGGGCGAGCGCGGTCTGGTCCTTCAGGCCCAGGGCGGCGCGCTCGAAGCAGGTCGCGGCCTGTTCGAAGGCGCGCGGGCTGTCCGTGATCTCGCCCAGCACCAGCAGGGCCTGGCCGAGGGCGGCCTGGATCCGCACCCAGTCCATCGGGCTGTGGGTCCGGTCGACCGGGTCGAGGGCCGCGGTCAGGGCGTCCACGCCGTCGGCGGCCGGATCGACATCGGCGGTCAGCTCCGCCTTGCGCGACAGGGCGACGCCATAGGCCGCCACCGCGCGGGCGTAGGTCAGCGGCTCATAGGCCGGGTCGAGACCGTGCATGGCCGCCTTGCTCTCGCGCACGGCATGGTCCGCGAGGTCGGCGTCCTTCAGGCGTCCGGCCGCCAGGCCGAGCAGGTCGGCGCGCTGGGCGCGGAAGTCGGCCACGGCGAGGCGGGCCGAGACGCTGGCCCGGCCCGAGGCGGCGAGGGCGGCGAGCGGAGCCTCCCAGGCGGCGAGGGCGGAGGCGACGTCGGCCGCATCGCCCGTCGCAGCCGCGCGGCGCGCCTGGACCCCGGCGA
>CALKHU010000094.1 GCA_937991555.1 uncultured Caulobacter sp. | reverse complement strand
CCGCGATCGAGGTGCTGAAGAAGGGCGGCAGCGCCGTCGACGCCGCGGTCGCGGCCAACGCCTGCCTCGGCCTGCTCGAGCCGATCGCCTGCGGCATCGGCGGCGACTGCTTCGTGATGCTCTGGGACCCGAAGACGAAAAAGGTCGTCGGTCTCAACGGCTCCGGCCGGTCGCCGAAGGGCCTGTCGCTGGAGACCGTTCGCGGCCGCGCCACCGCCAGGGGCACGATCCCCAGCTTCGGCGCGATCAGCGTCAGCGTCCCGGGCGCGGTCCAGGCCTGGTGGGACCTGCACCAGCGCTACGGCAAGCTGCCGTGGAAGGACCTGTTCGCCCCCGCCATCGCCCACGCGGAGGAGGGCGCGCCGGTGGTCCAGAACGTGGCCTACTACCTGGCCGCCTCGTTCCGGCGCTTCAACAACCCCGCTTCCGGGATCGAGGAAGTCGCCAACTTCAACAAGGTCTGGGCCCCGGAGGGCCGCACCCCGCGCGAGGGTGAGCTGTTCCGCAATCCGGCCCTGGCCGGGACCTACCGGATGATCGCCGAGGGCGGTCGCGACGCCTTCTACGACGGTCCGATCGCCGATGTGATCGAGGCCTACTTCCGGCGCATCGGCGGCTGGATGACCCGCGCCGACCTGAAGGCCCACCGCAGCGAATGGACGACGCCGCTGGTCTCCGCGTATCGCGGGGTCGACGTCTATGGCCTGGCGCCCAACAGCCAGGGTCTGTCGACCCTGCAGCTGCTCAACATCCTCGAACAGTTCGACGTCAGGGCGATGGGCTTCCAGTCGGCGGCGGCCATCCACCACGCGGTGGAGGCCAAGCGGCTGGCCTACGAGGACCGGGGCCGCTACTTCGCCGACCCGCAGTTCAGCGAGGTTCCCGTCGCGTGGCTGAACTCGAAGGAGTATGCGGCCCAGCGCGCGAAGCTGATCCGGCCCGACCGCATCCTCAACCCTGCGTTCCCGGGCCAGGCCCCGTCGCATGGCGACACGACCTACTTCTGCACCGCGGACAGGGACGGGATGATGGTGTCGATCATCCAGTCGAACTTCCGGGGCATGGGTTCGGGGCTCGCGCCCGACGGCCTGGGCTTCATGCTGCAGGACCGGGGCGAGCTGTTCGCCCTGACCGACGGCCATCCCAACCTCTACGCGCCCGGCAAGCGGCCGTTCCAGACCATCATCCCCGGCTTTGCCGTAAAGGGCGGCGAGCCGTGGCTGGCCTTCGGTGTCATGGGCGGCGACATGCAGCCCCAGGGCCAGGCTCAGATCATCAGCAACATGGTCGACTTCGGCCTCGACCTGCAGGCGGCGGGGGACAGCCCCCGCTGGCACCATGAGGGCGGCATGGAGCCGACAGGAGAGCAGCTCGGCCACCCGGGCCTGCTACGCCTGGAGACCGGCGTCCCGGAGGCGACGCGCAGGGCGCTCGAGGCGATCGGCTGGAAGATTGGCGCCAGCGACGGCGGCTTCGGCGGCTATCAGGCCATCGAGCGCTGGCCCGGCCGCTACGCCGCCGCCACCGAGATGCGCAAGGACGGCGTGGCGCTGGCGTACTGATCCATCCCGTTTCCCCGGGCGCAGACCCCGGGGTCCACGCGGCCGCCACCGCGCTCAGGCGCCAGGGATGCCGGCCCTCGCCGGGAGCACGGAGGCGCGATGACGAGGGAAGAGTTCGCCGCGATCGCCCTGTCCTACCCGGGGGCCGAGGAGGGGACCAGCTACGGGATGCCCTCGTTCAAGGTTCGGGGGAAGTTCTTCACCCGCGTGCGGAGCGAAGACGACAGCGCCGTGCTGCAATGCGTGCCCCTCGACGAGCGCGAACTGCTGGTCGAGATGGACCCGGCGACCTTCCACGTCACCGACCACTACCGGAGCTATCCCATCGTCCTGGCCCGGCTCGCGACCCTCGACCCGGTCCAGGCGCGCGGCCTCCTCGAACGCCAATGGCGGAAGGTGGCCACAAAGGCGATGCAGAAGGCCTGGGACGCGCGGTCATGAGCTTGCGGCGGTTGGTCGTGATCGCGGGCGTGGTCATCGTGGTCGTGCTGGCGATCTGGATCGGGGCGACGGTGACGATGAACAGAGGCATCGACATCTCGCTGCCGTGAGGCCCTGCGTCCTTCGACACGCCGCTGCGCGGCTGCTCAGGATGACGTATTGGGAAGGTCAATCACCCACGTCATGGTGAGCAGGCCCGAAGGGCCGTGTCGAACCACGCAACGCGCGTGACACCGCCCCCGCGCCGCCCTAGCTTCCGCCCCGCGCAACAGGAGCAACACCTTGGCCTATCGGTCGCTGCGGGACTTCATCGCCAAACTGGAAGCGGACGGGGAGCTGGTCCGGGTCAGCGAGCCGGTGTCGACCGTGCTCGAGATGACCGAGATCTGCACCCGGCTGCTGGCCACGGGCGGCCCGGCGGTGCTGTTCGAGAAGCCGGTGATGCCGGACGGATCGATCTCGCCGCTGCCCTGCCTGGCCAATCTGTTCGGGAACGTGAAGCGGGTCGCGATGGGGGTCACGCTCGGCGGCCAGCCGCGCACGACCGGCGCCGAGCTGCGCGAGGTGGGCGAGCTGCTCGCCTTCCTGCGCCAGCCGGAGCCGCCGCGGGGGATCAAGGACGCCATGGAGCTGCTGCCGCTGGCGCAGACCGTGATGTCCATGCGGCCGAAGACGGTGAAGACCGCGCCGGTGCAGCAGGTGGTGCTCAAGGGCGACCAGATCGACCTGACGAAGCTGCCGGTGCAGACCTGCTGGCCCGGCGAGCCTGCCCCGCTGATCACCTGGCCGCTGGTGGTCACGAAGGGCCCGTCGGACTCCAAGGAGGACGACGCCAACCTCGGCATCTACCGCATGCAGGTTCTGGGCAAGGACCGGGCGATCATGCGCTGGCTGGCCCACCGCGGCGGCGCGCAGCACTACGCCCGGCACAGGAAGGCCGGCCGGCCCGAGCCGCTGCCCGCCTGCGCGGTGATCGGCGCCGATCCGGGCGTGATCCTGGCCGCCGTGACGCCGGTCCCGGACACGCTTTCCGAGTACCAGTTCGCCGGCCTTCTGCGCGGCTCCAAGGTCGATCTGGTTCCCGCCAAGACCGTGCCGCTGATGGTGCCCGCCCAGGCCGAGATCGTCATCGAGGGCCACGTCCTGCTCGACGAGTTCGAGGACGAGGGTCCCTACGGCGACCACACCGGCTACTACAACAGCGTCGAGAAGTTCCCGGTGTTCAGGGTGTCCGCCATCACCATGCGCAAGGACGCCATCTACCACACCACCTTCACCGGCCGGCCCCCGGACGAGCCGTCGGTTCTGGGCGAGGCGCTGAACGAGGTCTTCATCCCGCTGTTCCAGCAGCAGTTCCCGGAGGTCGTCGACTTCTGGCTGCCGCCCGAGGGCTGCAGCTACCGCATCGCCGTGGTGTCGATGAAGAAGGCCTACCCCGGCCACGCCAAGCGGGTGATGCTCGGCGTCTGGAGCTATCTGCGCCAGTTCA
>CALKHU010000093.1 GCA_937991555.1 uncultured Caulobacter sp. | reverse complement strand
CAGGAAGTGCGGGCCCTGGCCCAGCGGTCCGCCGAGGCGGCCAAGGAGATCAAGGGCCTCATCGCCTCCTCGGCCACCAACGTCGGCCAGGGCGTCGACCTGGTCGGCCGCACCGGCGAGGCCCTGAGCGGCATCGTCGAGCGGGTGGTCCGCATCGACCAACTGGTCTCCGAAATCGCCGCCTCGGCGCAGGAACAGTCGGTCGGGCTGTCGGAGGTGAACACCGCGGTCAACGAGATGGACCAGGTCGTGCAGCAGAACGCGGCCATGGTCGAGCAGTCCACGGCCGCCACCCTGGCGCTGAAGAACGAGGCCTCCGAACTGGCGCGGATGATCGGCCGCTTCCGGATCGCGGGCGAGGACGACCGGCCGGAGGTGCTCCGCGAGCGGGACCGCCTGCAGGCGCTGGCGGGCTGACCCGGGGTCCCCGAAATCCTTGCACCAAAAGGGGGGGCGTCTCGACTACCCCCCCTTGCGGACGCGCCGGCGACGACGTTTGACCTCGGTCACGTCATCAGCAGGAATGTTCGCGACATGCCCCGTTTCACCGCCGCCCTGGCCGCCGCCCTCCTCGCCTCGGCCGTTCTCGCGCCGGCGCCCGCCCTGGCCCTGACCAAGGAAGAGGCCGCCGCCGCCTGGGTGGCCCGCGCAAAGACGTTCATCGCCGTCGTCGAGGACCCCACGACCAACGGCGACAACATCCTCCAACGCCAGAAGGAGGCCTGTCGCGGCCTCCTGGGCGAACGCCTCCGGATGGGTGGCTACTGGCCGCTCTGGGCGGCTGAATCCATGGGCTCGTTCTGCCGCGCCCTGGACGGTTTCAACGGCGCGTCCCTGCCCCGCGACGCCTGCCGCGACCTGAAGTCGGCGCAAGGCTACTTCTCCAAAGCCAAGCCGTTCGGCGGGGCCGAGGAGGTGGTTCCAACGGCCGCCCGGATGGCGGCCCTGATCAGCGTCATGCGCGAGGGCGCGCGCGGCGCCGGCTTCGGCAGCTGCTGACAGCGATGGACTTGCGTCGGGCCGGACCTAGCTTCACGGGCAACCCGGAGCGCCTGCCATGCTGACCGTCCACCACCTCAACAACTCCCGCTCCCAGCGCGTGCTGTGGCTGCTGGAGGAGCTGGGGCTGCCCTACGAGATCCGGCGCTACGAGCGCGACAGCAAGACCATGCTCGCGCCGCCCGAGCTGAAGGCGATCCATCCGCTCGGCAAGTCGCCGGTGATCACCGACGGGCCGGCCGTGCTGGCCGAGACCGGAGCCATCGTCGAGACCATCTGCGACGCCTACGCCGGCGGCCGGCTGAAGCCGCCGGTCGGGACGGAGGAGCGGCTGCGCTGCACCTACTGGCTGCACTACGCCGAGGGCTCGGCCATGCCGCCGCTGTTGATGAAGCTGGTCTTCACGGCCATGCCGGAGCGCGCGCCGGCCCTGTTGCGCGGGCTGGTGAAGGCGGTCTCGAACACCGCCCTCAGGGGCTTCGTCGATCCGCAGCTGACGGCGCACTTCGACTACTGGGAGGCCGAGCTGGGCCGGTCGGAATGGTTCGCCGGATCAGAGTTCAGCGCGGCGGACATCATGATGAGCTTCCCGGTCGAAGCCGCCGCCGACCGCGCCGGCGCGCTGGACGGACGGCCCAGGCTGGCCGCCTTCCTCGAGAAGATCCACGCGCGGCCGGCCTACCGGCGCGCGCTGGAGAAGGGCGGACCGTACGCCTACGCCCCCTGAGCATCGTCCTTGCCTGGCCGGGGAAGATTGACGGCGGGCGCCCCCACCCCTCACCTTATCGGCGATAATAAACAAACCCCACGGGAGGGGCGCATGACGGGACGGGTAGCGGGCAAGGTGGCGCTGGTGACGGGCGCGGCGAGCGGGATCGGGCGCGGATGCGCCGAACTGCTGGCGGCGGAGGGGGCGAAGGTCGTCCTCACCGACATCCAGGACGCCAAGGGAGCCGAGGTCGCCGCGGCGATCGGCGCCGGCGCCGTCTACCTGACCCACGACGTCACCAGCGAGGACGCCTGGATCGCCATCGTCGCCGAGGTCGAGGCCCGGTTCGGCCGGCTCGACATCCTGGTCAACAACGCCGGCATCGGCATCGGCGGTCCGGTCACCGAGTTCAGCCTCGCCGACTGGCGCAGGCAGCAGGCGATCAATGTCGAAGGCGTCTTCCTGGGCGTGAAGCACAGCCTGCCGCTGATGCGCCGGAGCGGCGGCGGCAGCATCATCAACGTCTCGTCGGTGGCCGGCCTGACCGGGGCGGCCAACATGACCGCCTACTGCGCGACCAAGGGCGCCGTGCGGCTGTTCACCAAGGCCGCGGCCATGGAATGCGCCACCGCCCGCGACGGCGTGCGGGTCAACTCGATCCACCCGGGCATCATCGAGACGCCGATCTGGGACACCATCTCCAGCACCGTCGCCGACGGCGGCAACGCGGCCCCGACCCGGACCATGAACCTCGACGACATGACCGCCGTCGCCACCCCGCTCGGCCACAAGGGCTGGCCGGTCGACATCGCCCAGGGCGTGCTGTTCCTGGCCAGCGACGAGTCCCGCTACATGACCGGCGCCGAGCTGGTCATCGACGGCGGCATGACCGCGCGGTAGGGGTAACGCTCCGTCGAGGGCCGCAGGCGAATTCGATGACGCTTCAAGAATGCCAAGCACCTATCGATAGACGGATTGTGCTCGCCCTCATCGAAGCAACACCGGCAGCTTGGTCCGCCGCCCAACTGGAGGCGGAGCGGGCCGGCGATGGCGACGAAGAGCAACTGGCGGCGGTCATACGAAGCCCGGACGGACTGACAGAAGTGGTAGCGGCAACTCCGGAAATCTTCGACGCCCTGCTGGAGCTCGCCGACTGCTTTCGATCCTTTGGAAAGCCCTGGACCGCCCTGAAATACTCCGCCTGGGAAGGCGAGGGAGGCGCTTGGCAGTTTCGCGCCGACTATCGCTACGACTGAGACGCCGCCGCTACCCTACAGCGCCTTCGCCAGCACGAAGTCGTCGTAGCCATTTTCGCCGACGTGGAAGACGCGCGTGCCGACCTGTTTGAAGCCGTTGCGGCCGTAGAAGGCCAGCGCCCGGCTGTTCCGGCTGTAGACGGCCAGCAGCAGCCGCTTGGCCCCCGCCTCGCGCGCCGCTGCGACGGCGGTGTCCATCAGCGCCTGGCCCAGTCCGCCGCCGTGGAAGCGGTGCAGGGCGTAGATGCGGGTCAGCTCCATGTCGTCCGGGCCGGTCTCGACCGGCAGGTCCGGCGGCCCCATCAGCAGGAAGCCGATCGGCGCCCTGCCCGCGTCGATCTCGGCCAGGAACAGCCTGCGCGTCGGATCGCCCAGCAGCCGTTCGTAGGCCCCCGCCGCGTGGGTGGTCTGGCAGTGGTAGACGATGTCCCGGCCGTCGACGATGCCGGCGTAGGTCTCGACGAAGGTGGCGGCGGCGACGGTGGCCAGGGCGCAGGCGTCGCCGGCGACGGCGGGGCGGATCGTGAAGCTCATGCTCCCCTCTACCGCCGCCGTCAGCCGGCCGCCAGCAGCAGCGCGGCGCCGGCGGCGATGGCCGCCGTGCCGAGGATCCGGCCCCCGGTCATCCGCTCGCGCAGGAAGACCACCGCGATGAGCACCGCGAACAGGATCGAGGTCTCGCGCAGCGCCGCCAGCCGGGGCGTGTCGCCGATACGGTAGGCGGCCAGCGCCAGGCCGTAGGTGACGATCGACAGCGCGCCGGCGGCGAGGCCCGCCTTCCATTCCGAGCGCGCGGCGATCACGAAGCGCGGTCCTCGCCAGATCGCGAAAAGCAGGCCGATGCCGCCGCCCAGCGTCAGGTAGATCCAGACGATGTAGCTCAGCGCGCTCGGCGCGGCCCGGACGCCCTGGGCGTCAATGACGGTGTAGGCGGCTATGGTCACGCCGGTGGCCACGGCCCAGCCGAGCGCCCGCCGTTCGACCTGGCGGCCGAGGCCGACGACGATGACCCCCAGGGACACCAGCCCCACGCCGGCGGCGGTCCAGGCTCCCAGCGGCTCGGCGAACGCCAGCACCGCGACGGCGGCGGCCAGCGCCGGGGCGACCCCGCGCGAGATCGGATAGGCCACGGTCATGTCGGCGTGCTCGAACGCCTTCACCAGACAGACGAGATAGACGAGGTGCGTCGCCCAGCTCGCCGCCAGCCAGCCCCAGGCTCCGTGCGGGAGCGGCAGAAAGAAAGCCGCGGGCAGCACGATCAGGGCCGAGAAGCCGTCGATCAGCGCCCGGCTCGACATCTTGTCCCGGCCGGACTTCAGGATCGCATTGACCACCGCATGTGCGGCGCCGGACGCGATCATCATCAGGCCGGCGGTCTGGGCGAGGGTCATGGACCTGTCGTGACAGGGTTACGCGGCGGGGGGCAACCGCCTCGCGTCCCGCGACTGTTCCGCCGACGGAGGTTCGTCCGCAAGGTGAAGCCGGATGCCCGTCCCCTCGCGCTGTCCTAGCGTCCGGCCGAGGGAAAGGACGGGCCATGGAAACCCTGGTGGTCTGTACGGCGACGGCGGCGTCGGTCCTGCTGTTCAGCCTGGCCGGCTGGCTGACCCGCGCCGGTTACTGGCGGGTGGCGGCCGCGCTGCTGGGCGGTCTGGTCGCGGCCGGCTTCGCGTTCGCACTCGACTACGCCGCCTTCGAGTTCGGCTGGTGGTCGTACGGCCATATGGAGATCCATGCGCCGGTCGCGACCTACGCCTCGACGGCGCTGTGGTTCGGGGCCGGGCTCGGCCTGGTCGGCTGGCGGATCATGCGCAACTGGGGCGGCGTCGGCGAGGGTCTGTTCTTCCTGCTGTTTCCGCTGCTCGGCCTCGCCCGAGACTTCGCCATGGCGGCCAGCGGCGTCGGCTTCTCGTTCGGCGCGGGCTGGGTCCCGGTGGCGGTCAGCGCCGCGGGCTGGCTGGCCATCGCCTTCATCGTCCAGCTGGTCATGCAACTGCTGGTCGGCGGCGTCGACGCCGATCCGCTGGAGCCCGAACACCTGCCGATGCTCGATCCGGTCAGCTGGCCGCTGGACGCCGGGGACGCCGAATCCCGCTTCGTGATCGGGCGGGACTGAGGCCGGACAGGCCAAGTCGATCCCGCCGGAACCGGACGCACGACCGAATCTTCGTCCCCCATGCACAGGTGTCTGGCGCCGCAATGCAGCATCACCCTTGATATCCGGAGCCCCGGAGACTAGTCTCTACGCCCCCGGACGTCCTCGCCCGCGGCCGGAAAACCACTCCTCCTCAGGGCAAACGAGCTCATCTCCGAATGGAAAAAGTGCCGATGACCGCCGGGGGCTACACGGCCCTCGACGAAGAACTGAAGCGTTTGAAGACGGTGGAGCGGCCGAACGTCATCGCCGCCATCGCGGAGGCGCGCGCGCACGGCGACCTCAGCGAGAATGCCGAATACCATGCGGCCAAGGAGCGCCAGGGCTGGATCGAAGGCCGCATCGCCGAGATCGAGGACAAGATCGCGCGCGCCCAGGTCATCGACGTCTCCAAGCTTTCGGGATCTCAGGTGAAGTTCGGGGCCACGGTCACCGTGGTCGACGAGGACACCGAGGACGAGGGCCGCTACCAGATCGTCGGCGACCACGAGGCGGACGTGAAGGGCGGGCGCATCTCGCTGTCCTCGCCGCTGTCGCGCGCGATGATCGGCAAGGAAGTCGGCGACGTCGTCGAGGTGAACACTCCGGGCGGCGTGAAGGCGTACGAAATCCTCAAGGTCGAGTGGATCTAGCGTCGGCTCAGGCCATCTTTCCACCGTCATCCTCGGGTTTCTCCCGAGGACCCAAGCACACTCATGCCTGACGGTGTTCATGGGTGGTCGGGACGAGCCCGACCCTGACGGATGCGGGGACGACCGTGGCCAGGAAGCCGACTCAATCTCCCCTGACCCTCTGGGCGATGTCCGACGGCCGCGCCGGGATCGAGGCCCAGGCCGTCGGCCTGGCCGAGGCGATCGCGCGCCACCGCAAGGCCGAGGTGGAGATCAAGCGGATCGGCTGGAAGGGCGACACCGGCCGCCTGCCGTGGTGGCTCAACCTGTTTCCCCGCCGCTGGCTGACCCCCGACAGCGACATCTCCGAGCCCTGGCCGGACATCCTGGTCGCCGCCGGCCGCGCCACCCTGCCGCTGGCCATCCGCATGAAGACCTGGTCTGGCGGCAAGACCTTCGTGGTCCAGATCCAGGACCCGCGCGTGCCCGCCCACTACTTCGACGTCGTCGTGCCGCCCAACCACGACCGGCTGAAGGGCGACAACGTCGTCTCGATCATCGGCGCCCCGCACCGGGTGACGGCGACCAAGCTGAAGGCCGAGTACAGGCGCTTCGCCAGGGCCATCGACCCGCTGCCCCATCCCCGCGCCGCCGTGCTGGTCGGCGGCCGTTCGAAGGCCTTCGACCTGACGCCGGAGCGGGCGGCGAAGATCGCGGCCGACATCCAGCTGGCGCTGGAGGCCGAGGGCGGCTCGCTGCTGATGACCTTTTCACGCCGAACGCCGGAGCAGGCCAAGGCCCTGCTCGCCGCGCGACTGAAGCACCTGCCCGGGATCATCTGGGACGGCGCCGGCGACAACCCGTACTTCGCCTTCCTGGCCGGCGCGGACTACATCCTCGTGACCGAGGACTCGGCCAACATGGCCACCGAGGCGGCCAGCACCGGCAAGCCGGTCTTCATCCTGAAGATGGACGGCCAGAGCCTGAAGTTCCGCCTGTTCCACGAGGAGCTGGAACGCCACGGCGCCGCCCGCCCGTTCGGCGGCGCCTTCCATGGCTGGACCTACGAGCCGCTGGCCGAGACCGACCGGGCGGCGAAGGAGGTCCTCGCCCGCTACGACGCCGCCAGGACCTGAGGCGCAAGCCCCTTGTCACCGGCGACGGGAACCCTAGGCTCGGCGGCCATCGGGGAGGATTTCATGCGCCGAGCCGCCGCTTCGCTCGTCCCGGCCGCCGGACTGTCCGCCGCTTCGCGCGGCGCCGGACGCGCATGACCTCGCCGCGCATCCTCTTCATCGCCGACGCCGGCCCCGCGATCGGCGGCGGTCACGTCATGCGGTCGCTGACGCTGGCGCGGGCGCTGGAGGCGCGCGGCGCCTGGTGCGCCTTCCGCAGCCATCCGGACGGCGACGCCGTGCTCGACGTGTTCGCCCGCGACCTGTTCCGCGTCGAGGACGACCGCGACTTCGACGCCGTGGTGTTCGACCACTACGCCCTGTCGGCGCCGGACCACCGCGCGGTCGCCCGCGGGCGGCCGACTCTGGTCATCGACGACCTCGCCGACCGGCCGCTGGCCGCCGACCTGGTGCTCGACTCCGGCATGACGCGGCGGGCGCACGACTACCGCGGCCTCGTTCCGGACGACTGCGCGCTGCTGCTCGGGCCGGGCTTCGCGCCGATCCGGCCGGAGTTCGTCGCGCTGCGGCAGGCGGCGCTGGCGCGACGGGCGGAGGGCGGCCCCGTGCGGCGGATCCTGATCTCCCTCGGCCTGACCGATGTCGGCGGCTTCACCCTGCCCGCGGTCGAGCGCCTGCGCGGGACGGCGGAGATCGACGTCGTCGTCGGCTCGCAGGCGGAGAGCGTCGCGGCGCTTGAGGCGATCGCCGACGCCGATCCCGCCGTGACCCTGCACGTCGACACCCGCGAAATGGCGCGGCTCACCGCCGAGGCGGACGTGGCGATCGGCGGCGGCGGCTCGTCGAGCTGGGAGCGCTGCGTGCTCGGCCTGCCCACCCTGCTGCTGGTGTTGGCCGACAACCAGCTGTCGGCCGCCGTCGCCCTGGCCGAAGCCGGGGCGGTGATCGCGCTGGACGCCGCCGCCGAGTTCGAGACCGGATTCGACGCCGCAGCGGCCCGGCTGATCGGCGAAGGGCACCTGCGGCGCCGTCTGTCGCAGGCGGCGGCCGGGATCTGCGACGGCCAGGGAGCCGACCGCGTCGCCGACGCCTTCCTGGCGCGGATCGGCTGAGCCGCCGCTACCCCACCATGTCCCAGGCCAGCGGCTCGCCGCGCCGCAGGTCGCGCGCCGCGACCCGGCCCAGCACCCGGACGAGGTCCGCCGGCGGCAGGCCCAGCCCCGGACGCACCGAGCGGACGTTGGCGGGGGTCAGCGGCTCGCCTGCCCTCACGTCGGAGGTCACGTACAGCGAGCGGCGGAACTGCACGTTGCCCCGCTCGCTGCCGAGCAGGTCGTAATTGACCCGGCCAAGGGCCGCCCAGGCGTCCTTCGCATCCCGCACCAGGGCGGAGAACTCGGCAGGCTCGAGGCTGAACTCTGAATCGGGTCCGCCGTCGGCGCGGGCCAGGGTGAAGTGTTTCTCGACGGCGCAGGCGCCCAGGGCCACGGCGGCCACGGCTGCCGCCGTCCCCGGCGTATGGTCCGACAGTCCGACCGGACAGCCGAACCGCGCCGCCATGTCCGCCACCGTGCGCAGGTTCGCGTCCTCGAAGGTCGCCGGATAGCTCGACACGCAGTGCAGCAGCAGCACGCCGGCCGCGCCCGCCTGCAGCGCCGCGTCGCGGGCGGCCTCGATCTCGGCCAGGTTGGCCATGCCGGTGGAGATGATCAGCGGCCTGCCCTTCGCCGCCGCGTAGCGGATCAGCGGCAGGTCGACGGCCTCGAACGAGGCGATCTTGTAGGCGGGAGCGCCGAGACCCTCGAGCAGGTCGACCGCCGTCTCGTCGAACGGGCTGGAGAAGATCGTCACGCCGCGCTTCGCGGCCCGCTCGAAGATCGCCGCGTGCCACTCGAACGGCGTCTGGGCCTCGCGGTAGAGATCGTGCAGGGTCCGGCCGTCCCACAGCCCGCCGCGGATGCGGAATTCGGGCCGGTCCACGTCCAGGGTGATGGTGTCGGCGGTGTAGGTCTGGATCTTGATGGCGTCGCAGCCGGTGTCGGCCGCCGCGTCGACCAGGGCCAGCGCCCGGTCAAGACTGCCGTTGTGGTTCCCCGACAGCTCGCAGATGACGTACGGCGGGTGCTCGGCGCCGATGCGGCGGCCGGCGATCGAGATTTCGGGCGCGGTGGTCATGGCGCGAAGCCTACCCTGCTTCGGGCCGCTTAGTCGCCGCCGCCGCCGTCGCCGTCCGAGCCGAAGTCGGCGCCGTCGCCGTCCCTGTCGCGGCCGCCGCCGTCGTAGACGGCCCCGTCGCCGCCGTCGCCCTTCTTCTCGCCCTTCTTCTGGCTGGCGATCGTCATCAGGGCGCCTGAGCCCGCGCCGAAAGCCACGCCGAGCGCGAGCCCCAGCGCCAGATTGTCCGTCGCCACGCCCAGCGCCGTTCCCAGCGCGATGCCCATGCCCATTCCGACGGGCATGAAGGCCGCCGACTTGTTGCTCATCCCGAGGTCCCCCATCGCCGGCGCCCATCGCGCCGGACCGGAATCATCCCTAGATTAGCGTCCATGTCGACCACCGCTCCCCGCACGACCCGCTGCCTCATCATCGGTTCCGGCCCCGCCGGCTGGACCGCCGCCATCTACGCCGCCCGCGCCCTGCTCAAGCCCGTGCTGATCCAGGGCATCCAGCCCGGCGGCCAGCTGACCATCACCACCGA
>CALKHU010000092.1 GCA_937991555.1 uncultured Caulobacter sp. | reverse complement strand
TGGAAAGCCGTTTCGGGGTCCGGCCGCCCGCCGTGGAGAAGGTGGTGCAGGCGGTCGGGGCGCAGCGCGGCGAGGTGATCGCCGCCAACGGGGCGGCGGCGGCGAACGCCCTGGGCCTCACGACCCAGGTGCCGATCCGCATGGTCTATCTGACCAGCGGACCCGATCGCACCCTCAGCGTGGGCAAACAGACCGTCGAGTTCAAACACGCGCCGCCCTGGCAGCTGCTGCTCCCCGGCCGGCCGGCCGGGGAGGCGGTGCGCGCGCTCGCCTGGCTCGGGCCCGACAAGGTCGAGCTGGCCAAGGAAATGCTCAAGCGCAAGCTGGGCCCCTCGGCCTTCGGCGAACTGGTGGCGGTGGGGCCGCGCCTGCCGACCTGGCTGGCCCGGTCCGTCAGCCGGTCGGCGGCGCATGGCTGAGGTCTTCCTGCGCCTGTCGGAGGCGGAGCGGCGCGACGCCCTGGGCGTCGCCGCCGAGGCCTCGGGCCGCCCGGCCCACCTGCTGGAGAAGGACGTCTGGGTCGTCTGGGCCCTGCAGGCCCTGTTCGAGGCGCCCTTCGGAGATCACTTGGTTTTCAAGGGCGGCACCTCCCTGTCCAAGGCCTACGACGTCATCCAGCGCTTTTCCGAGGACGTCGACCTCACCTACGACATCCGGCGGCTGCTGCCGGCCCTGGCGGAAGCCGGGGAGGACCCGCTCCCGGCCAGTCGCGCCGAGGAAAGGCGCTGGTCCGAAGCGGTGCGGCGAGGCCTGCCCGACTGGGTCGAGGCGCAGATCCGGCCGGCGCTGGAGGCGCGGCTGGCCGCCGACGGGATCGCCGCGACCGTGCGCGTCGAGGACGCCAAGGCCTTCATCGACTATGCGCCGACCCGGACCGGCACGGGCTATGTCTCGCCCAGCGTGATGCTGGAGTTCGGCGCGCGGGCGACCGGCGAGCCGAGCGCGCCGCGGCCGGTGGCCTGCGACGCCGCCCCACACCTGACCGGGCTGGTCTTTCCGGCCGCCACGCCGCGGGTGATGGCGGCCGAACGGACCTTCTGGGAAAAGGCCACGGCGGCGCACGTCTACTGCGCCCAGGGGCGCCTGCGCGGCGACCGCTTCTCCCGGCACTGGCACGATCTGGCGCGGCTCGACGCCGCCGGCTTCGCAGCGACGGCGATCGCTGATCGGGGACTGGCGACGGCGGTTGCGCGCCACAAGGCGATGTTCTTCCGCGAGACGGCCGACGGCCAGGTCATCGACTATGGCCAGGCCGTCTCGGGTGGGCTGCGCCTGAAGCCGGAGGGCGCCTCGCTGGAGGCGCTGGGCGAGGACTATCGCCGGATGATCGAGGATGGCCTGCTCCAGGACGACGCCGAGCCATTCGAGGCCCTGATGGAGGCCTGCGCCGACCTCGCGGCCAGGGCCAACGCCGCGGCCGCGCCCGCCGACGGCTGAGCGCCTACCGGTCGCGGTCGCGGCGCCGCCCGGCGTCGATCCGGACCGGACCGGGCGGTTCGGGGCGGGGTCGCCGCGCTGCGGCGCGCTCGAGATGGGCCTCTGCGCGGCTCCAGGCCCGCGCGAGCAGGCGCGCCCGGACCTCCGGATCAGCGATCAGGCCGCGGACGACGACGGCGGCGCGCCGCAGGCGGTCCTCCAGATCGGCCGCGCGCCGAGGCTCCTGGCCGTCGCGGGCGCGCGCGGTCTCCCGGTCCGGGGTCCGGGCGGGCTGACCGGCGGCCTGCCGGTCGCGCTCGCTCGGCCGATGGCCCTTCACGGTGATGTCCAGGGCCTGGGCCTGGACCCAGACCTCGCGCTTGAAGGCGGCGTCGCCCTGCACCCGGACCTCCGCCCAGCCGCGATGGCGGGCGATCTTCAGCATGTCGGCGACCACATCGGGATAGGCTGTCGCGGCGACCAGGGCGCGGCCGGCGTCCCGGAACGCCGGCTCGGCGGCGCGATGGTCGCGGAAGAAGCGCTCGGCGCGCCCTCGCCCGTCGTGCTCGATCAGATAGCGGTCGAGGAGCGAGGGCGGCAGATCGCCCTTGAACCGCGACACGGCGGCCGGTTGGCCCGAGGGGGCCAGCCGGTTCGGCGCGGGATCGGTTGGTGTTTGGTCGGGTCGGGACGGGGGCCTCATGGTTCGCGCTCCGGGTGGACGGGCGGGACCGCCGCGTCGATCATCCGGTCCAGCCACTGGCCGACCTCCACTTCGCCGGCGCCGGCCTGCGGCGGCGGCAGGCCCTCCTCGGCGAAGGCGCGGACGATGGCGTCGAACTCCAGCGGCGGGGGCGCGTCGTCCTTATGAGGTGCGACCAGGTCGCTCTCGACTGGCTCGCCCGGCGACGGGCGGGGGGCGACCGGGATTTCCGGCGGCGGGCGCTGGCGGTCGGTGAAGGCCCGCTCGCGCCAGTAGATGATCTTGCGCCCGCGGGTCGGCGGCAGGCCGGCCTTGAGGACCAGCAGGGCGTCGGCGGGCAGCTGCATCAGCTCCTGGGGCAGCATCAGCGGCCGGCGCTGGTCCGAGGCGGTGGTGCTGCGCCGCCCGGGGCTGAGGCCGGTCGGCCGGCTGCGGCTGCGGGCGCTGTAGGTGTAGGACCCGAGCCGCTCGCTGAGCTCCTGGGCGACCTTCAACTCCTTGGGCGCGAAGACCACCTCGACGCCGCAGTTGGTCAGGATCTCCTCGGTGACGTCGGGTCCATAGAGGGCGCGCAGCTGCGAGGGGCTCTGGATCACCGGCAGCAGGCGCAGGCCGTAGCCGGCGACGAATGAGAAGGCGTGGGCCAGCACTGGGGCGGGGCCGAGGCGGGCGAACTCGTCGAGCAGGACCAGCACCGGCCGGTCGCCAGGGCCGGGCAGGGCGCGGCTGCTGAGGTCGATCAGCTGCTGGAACAACAGGCTATAGAGCGGCGCCACCCGCTGCATGTTGTCCGGGGTGGCGCCCAGATAGAGCGACACCCCGCCCCGGCGCAGGGCGCGCAGGTCGAAGTCGCTGGCGGCGGTGGCGGCGTCGACCGCCGGGTTCAGCCATAGGCCCATCCGCGTGGTGATGGTCTGGCGGATCGAGGCGAAGGTGTTCTCGCTGGAGGCGCAGAAGTCGGTGAGCGCCGCGACGCAAGGCCCCGACAGCGGCCGGCCCTCGCGCCGGCGCGCCGCGATCAGGGCCGGGAAACGGGCCCGCGGATCGCCCCGCGTCAGCTGGCGGAAGATCTCGCCGAGGGTGAATGGTCGGTCCGGAGTTTCGGCGACATAGGCGCCGACGCCGATGAAGCCGACGCGGGCCGCCTCCGCCCAGAAGGGATCGGCATGGTCGTGGCCCGGGAACAGCATCACCGCCATCCGCTGCAGTTCGTCGAGGACCGCGCCGGGGTCGCCGCGATCGACATGGCCAAGGGGATTGAAGCGGGCGGTGCGGCCATCGCGCGCCAGCGGGTCGAACAGCAGCACGGTCTGGCCGGAGGCGGCGCGGAAGCCGGCGGTGGCGGAAAAATTCTCGCGCTTGATGTCGAGCACCA
>CALKHU010000091.1 GCA_937991555.1 uncultured Caulobacter sp. | reverse complement strand
GCCGCATGGTCGTCATCGAGATGAACCCGCGCGTGTCGCGGTCCTCGGCCCTGGCCTCGAAGGCCACCGGCTTCCCGATCGCCAAGGTCGCCGCCCGCCTGGCCGTCGGCTACACGCTTGACGAACTGGCCAACGACATCACCGGCGGCGCCATGCCGGCCAGCTTCGAGCCGAGCATCGACTACGTCGTCACCAAGATCCCCCGCTTCGCCTTCGAAAAGTACCCGGGCAGCGAGCCCTACCTGACCACCTCGATGAAGTCGGTCGGCGAGGTCATGGCCATCGGCCGGACCTTCAAGGAGAGCCTACAGAAGGCCCTGCGCGGGCTGGAGACCGGTCTGACCGGCCTCGACGAGGTCGAGATCGAGGGCGCCGGCGATCCGGACACCGCCCATGCCGCCGTGCTGCGCGCCCTGACCGTGCCGACGCCGGACCGCCTGCGCGTCATCGCCCAGGCCTTCCGCCACGGCCTGACGGTCGAGGAGATCGCCGGCGCCTGTTCCTACGAGCCCTGGTTCCTGCGCCAGATCGCCGAGATCGTGCGCGAGGAGGGCCGCGTCCGCGTCGCCGGCCTGCCCGCCGACGCCGCCGGCTTCCGCAGACTGAAGGCCATGGGCTTCTCCGACATGCGTCTGGCGAAGCTGACGGGATCGACCGAGCTGGCCGTCCGCGCCGCCCGCCACGCCCTCGACGTCCGCCCGGTGTTCAAGCGCATCGACACCTGCGCCGGCGAATTCGCGGCGACCACGCCCTACATGTACTCGACCTACGAGACCGGCGCGCTGGGCCAGGTCCCGGACTGCGAGGCCGAGCCCAGCGACCGCAGGAAGGCGATCATCCTCGGCGGCGGCCCCAACCGGATCGGCCAGGGCATCGAGTTCGACTACTGCTGCTGCCACGCCGCCTTCGCGCTCGACGCCATCGGCATCGAGTCGATCATGGTCAACTGCAACCCCGAGACCGTCTCGACCGACTACGACACCTCCGACCGCCTCTACTTCGAGCCGCTGACGGCCGAGGACGTGCTGGAGCTGATCCACGTCGAGCAGCAGAACGGGACCCTGGCCGGCGTCATCGTCCAGTTCGGGGGCCAGACGCCGCTGAAGCTGGCCCATCCGCTGGACCAGGCCGGCGTGCCGATCCTGGGCACCAGCGTCGACAGCATCGACCTGGCCGAGGATCGCGAGCGCTTCCAGCAGCTGCTGCACCGGCTGGACATCGCCCAGCCCAACAACGCCCTCGCCCGCAGCGCCGAGGAGTGCTTCACGGCGGCGCACGCGGTCGGCTACCCGATCGTTATCCGGCCCTCCTACGTGCTGGGCGGCCGCGGCATGGAGATCGTCCGCGACGACGAACAGCTGGAGCGTTACGTCCGCACCGCCGTCGAGGTCAGCGGCGACGCCCCGATCCTGATCGACCAGTACCTGTCCCGCGCCACCGAGGTCGACGTCGACGCCCTGTGCGACGGCAAGGACGTCTTCGTCGCCGGCGTCATGGAGCACATCGAGGAGGCCGGCGTGCACTCCGGCGACTCGGCCTGCTCGCTGCCGCCCTTCTCGCTGCGCGAAGAGACCATCGCCGAGCTCAAGCGCCAGACCGTCGAGATGGCCCTCGCGCTCAACGTGCGCGGGCTGATGAATGTGCAGTTCGCGATCGAGGAGCCGCATTCCGCCGCCCCGCGCATCTATGTGCTCGAGGTCAACCCGCGCGCATCGCGCACGGTGCCGTTCGTGGCCAAGACCATCGGCCGGCCGCTGGCCTCGATCGCCGCCAGGGTGATGGCCGGCCAGCCGCTGGCGGACTTCGGGCTCGTCGACAAGCCTTACGACCACATCGCGGTGAAGGAGGCGGTCTTCCCCTTCGCCCGCTTCGCCGGCGTCGACACCGTGCTCGGCCCGGAGATGCGCTCGACCGGCGAGGTCATGGGGCTGGACTGGCGGCGCGAGGGCGAGAGCCTGATGCCCGCCTTCGCCCGCGCCTTCGCCAAGAGTCAGCTCGGCGGCGGCGTCACCCTGCCGACCAGCGGCGCGGCCTTCGTCTCGGTGAAGGACAGCGACAAGCCCTGGATCATCGAGCCAGTGAAGCTGCTTCAGCAGGCCGGCTTCCGCGTGCTGACCACCTCGGGCACCGGCGCCTGGCTGCGCGAGCAGGGGGTCGAGACCGAGACCGTCCGCAAGGTCCTCGAAGGCCGGCCGCACATCGTCGACGCGATGAAGAACGGCGAGGTCCAGCTGGTCTTCAACACGACGGAAGGCAAGCAGTCGCTGGCCGACAGTTTCGAGATCCGCCGCACGGCGCTGATGATGAAGATCCCCTACTACACCACCTCGGCCGGCGCCCTGGCCGCGGCCCAGGCGATCAGCGGGGCGCCGGCGGAGGCGCTCGAGGTGCGTCCGCTGCAGAGCTACGGCTGATCGCAGCACGGCGCCGGCCGCGGCGACCGCACGGCGCTTCGCGGCCTGAAATCTCCCCGGCCGGTGCGTCATCCCGCCGCGCAACCCCGGATCGTGGTTTATCGATCGTTTAAAGCTTTGCGCTGCACGACCAGATCATGCGTCTGGTCCTGCCAATACTTATGCTCATTTTGAGTAGCGCGACGGTCGTCCTCGCCGGGTCCGGAGTCGGCCCGGACGAGCGGCGGCTGGCGGCGGTCTATCCGCCCTGGTGGTCGGATGCGCGCATCGCCGGGGCCGCCGCCTCGGCGGGCGACATCGCCGCCGTCGGCGGCCTGCACAACATCATCGTCATCCAGGGCGAGCCCGCGCGGCTGGCGGCCGAGGCCCGCCGTTCCGGCGCCCTGCTCCTGCTCGGCGGCGACGCCGCCCGGCTCTGCGCGGACATTCCCTCGAAGGAGGCCTGATCATGTTCATTGATCTCGATCAGCAACGTAAGGCGGGAGCCGGCTTCCTGGTCGGCGCCCTGTGGCTGTTCGCCCTGGTGGCGACGGGCTCCAGCCTGGCCGTCGGCGGCGGCTGGTTCGCCATCGCGGTCGGCGGGGGCGCCCTGGCGGGGGCCGGCACGGCCGCCTGGAAGCTGCTGCCGCACGGACCGCAGCTGCGGGTCCTGCTGGCCATGACCCTGATGGCGGAGGTGTCGATCCTGGTCGCCGCCTTCTCCGGCCATCCCTGGCAGATCGACATGCACATGGCCTACTTCGCCGCCCTCGCGCTGCTGGCGGTGTTCTGCGACTGGAAGGCCATCGTCGCCGCCGCCGCGACCGTGGCGGTGCACCACCTGCTGCTGAGCTACGTCCTGCCGGCCGCGGTGTTCCCGGGCGCCGCCAGCCTCGGGCGGGTGATCGTCCACGCGGTCATTCTCGTGCTCGAGGCCGCCGTGCTGATCGGCATCGCCGTCAACCTCGACCGCATGTTCGGGGCGCTGGACGCCCGCAACGCCGCCGCCCAGCGCGCCGTCGCCGAAGCCGAGGCCGCCACACGCGCCGCCCAGGACGCGCAGCAGGCGCAGGCCAGCGAACGCGCGGCGCACGACCAGGAGCGCAGCGCCGTCGAGCAGGAGCAGACCGAGGTCGTCGACAGCCTCGCCGAAGCGCTGGAGCGCCTGGCCGCCGGCGACCTGACCTCGCGCATCGACCGCCAGTTCACCGGCCGCTACGCCAAGCTGCGCACCGACTTCAACGGCGCGGTGGCGCGCCTGCGCGAGACCATGGCCAGCATCGCCGCCACGACCGACGGCATCGACAACGGCGCCGACGAGATCTCCCACGCGGCCAACAACCTGTCGCGCCGCACCGAGCATCAGGCCGCCAGCCTGGAGGAGACGGCCGCCGCCCTCGACGAGATCACCGCCACCGTGCGGAAGACCGCCGGCGTCGCCCGCGAGGCCAGCGAGGTCGTGACCCTGACCCGCGCCCAGGCGGAATCGTCGGGGACGGTGGTCGAAAGCGCGGTCGCCGCGATGAGCGAGATCGAGCGGTCCTCGGCCGAGATCGGCCAGATCATCGGGGTGATCGACGAGATCGCCTTCCAGACCAACCTGCTCGCCCTGAACGCCGGGGTCGAGGCGGCGCGGGCCGGCGACGCGGGCAAGGGCTTCGCGGTCGTGGCCCAGGAAGTGCGGGCCCTGGCCCAGCGGTCCGCCGAGGCGGCCAAGGAGATCA
>CALKHU010000090.1 GCA_937991555.1 uncultured Caulobacter sp. | reverse complement strand
GCTGTCCCGCCGACCGGCAGCGCGGCGTTGGCGCGCGGTCCGGTCCAGTCATGACCCCCCGTCCGGGGCGGCGCAGAGAGAGGGGCGGCCGCTGGGGCGAGGTGCGGTTTTCTCACGGGGGCAGGCCTGCACACGTCCCGCTACCCGCCTCGTTCCTCTGACCGGCGGCAGCCTCGAGACACACGCCGCCCTTGCCCCGGCCGTCGCCTCGGCTCATTATGAGACCAAGGGGTAACGTTTAGACCCCGGTCGCCGGGGTAGCACCATGAACCGTCGTGAACTGTTCGCCGCCTTCGCGGCTCTCGGACTGGCGGGGGCGGCAGCGCCGGTTGAAGCGGTCGCGGACGAGACCAACGACGCGCGGGACCTCTGGCTGTACGGCCTCGCCATCATCGAAATGGCCGCCGCGCGGGACCGCCAGATCAAGGCTGGGCTGAAGCAGAATACCCTGCAGCACGCCCGCCAGCTGTCGGACCACACCTCGCGCTGGGTGACGAGCCCGAACAACGACACCCTCTATTCCATCGCCTGGCTGGACCTCACGCAGGGACCGGTGACTTTCGTCGCGCCTCCGACGGGCGACCGCTACTGGTCTGCGGCCCTGATGGACATGTACACCAACAACAACGCCGTCCTCGGCCTGCGGACGACCGGGAACCAGGGCGGGACCTACTCCATCGTCGGGCCGGGCCAGACGGGCGGCGGGCCGGGGGTGATCCGCTGCGCGACTCCGCACGCCTGGCTGCTGATCCGCACGCTCACCGACGGCGGTGACGACCTGGCGGCGACCCATGCCGTACAGGATGGTTTCAGGCTGTCGGGTCCGGCCGGGACGCCGCCTCCGGCCTACGCCACGAGGGACTCTGCGCCAGCCGACTATTTCGCCAGCCTCAAGGCGCTCCTCAGGTCGGATCCGCCGCCGGCGACCGACGGCAGGATGCTGGCCCGACTCGCGGCCTTCGACCCGACCACGGCCGGCGCCGCGGCGGGCGTCGAGCGCGCCCGGCTGATCACCCGGCTGGCGGGGGAGCGGGTGCAGTACATCCAGGGCTGGAGCTACACCAAGCCCAACCTGGGCGATTTCGACCAGGATTACCTCTACCGCGCGATCGTCGCCCTGAGCGGGCTGGCGGCCCTGCCGGTGGTGGAGGCGATGTATCTGCGCTCCGAGGGCGAGCGGGACAACGCCTACTGGGGCGACGATCTCTATCGTCTGTCGATTCCCGCCCGGATGCCGGTCGACGCCTTCTGGTCGCTGTCGATGTACGAGCACACGCCCGACGGCCAGCGCTTCTTCACCGAGAACCCGATCAACCGCTTTGCGATCGGCGACCGAACCCGGGGCCTGAAGCGCCATGCGGACGGGTCGCTCGACGTCTGGATCGGCCGCACCGATCCGGGGGGGGATCGCTCGGCAAACTGGCTGCCCGCGCCGAAATCCGGTCCGTTCGGCATGACCATGCGTCTCTATCTGCCCCGGGCCGAGGTGCTCGACGGGCGCTGGCGGCTGCCCGCCATCGTGAAGGCCTGACCGATGACCGACCTGCGCACAGCCGCCCGCGAAGCGTGGCTCTACACCCTGCCGCTGATCGAGATCGCCAACCTCCGCAGCGTCGCCCAGGCCAACGGCACGCCCCTCAACAGCTTCGGCATGATGCGCCGCCTCGCCGACCATCGGGCGCGGGCGGTGACGACGCCCAACAACGACACGCTGTACGCCACCTGCCAGATCGACCTGTCGAACGGGCCGGTGACCCTGACCATCCCGCCGTCGGGCGAGCGCTACGTCTCGCTGCAGCTGATGGACGCGTGGTCGAACAGTTTCGCTGTGCTGGGCACGCGGACCACGGGCAACGGCGGCGGCGCCTACACCCTGGTGGGGCCGACCGAGGCGGCGGAGGGGCGCAATGTGGTGCGCGCGCCGACCCGGCACGTCTGGGCTCTGGCCCGGATCCTGGTCGACGGCCCGCATGACCTGGACGCCGCCGGCGCGGTCCAGGGCGGCTTCTCGGCGCAGGGGCCGGAGGCGCCGCCCGCGCCTGACTACGCGCGGCGCCGCGACGGCTGGGCCGAGTATTTCGCCAGCGCCGACCGGCTGATGGCCCTGAACCCGCCGCCCGTCACCGATGGCGCCCTGCTCGCCACGATCGCGCCGCTGGGCCTGGGCGACGGCCGGTTCGACCCGTCCCGGTTCAGCCCCGAGGAACAGGACGAGATCGCCGCCGGCGTCGAGGACGCCCGCAAGGCGGCGCGGGGCGGTGGCGGCCTGTCCGGAAGCAACTTTATCGAGGGCTGGGCCTATCCGGCGGCCAAGCTCGGCGACTTCGGGCAGGACTACCGCTTCCGCGCGGTCGTTGCGCTCGGCGGGTTGGCGGCGCTGCCGCTGGTCGAGGCGACCTATCTGCGGGCGGGCGCGCCCGGCGGCGGCGGGGCCTTCGACGGAACCCGGAACTGGCGGCTGCATATTCCCGCCGACCGCAAGGTGCCGGCGCGGTCGTTCTGGTCGCTGTCGATGTACGAGATCACGCCGGAGGGGCAGTTCTACTTCACCGACAATCCGCTCGGCCGCTACGCCATCGGCGACCGCACGCCGGGGCTGCGGTGGAACGACGACGGGTCGCTGGACCTGTGGATCGGCCACGAGCGGCCGCCCCTGGAGCGCGAGAGCAACTGGCTGCCGGCGCCCGCCGGACCGTTCGCTCTGTTCATGCGCGCCTACCTGCCGGAGCCGCAGCTGCTCGACGGGCGGTACCGGCTGCCGGCGGTGGTGGAGGCGTAGGGTTCCCGACGCCCTGCGTGCTTCGACACGCGCCTGCGGCGCTGCTCAGCATGACGTGGGTGGCGGCGTTCTGCATGCGTCATCCTGAGCAGCCGCCCCCGGGTCGCGCTAATCGCGCCCGAGGATAAGCTCCGCGGCGTGTAGCAGGACGCACAGCGATGACGCGTCACGCGGACTCGCTATAGTCCCCCGCCCAACCGAGGAGTCGCCCGATGAAGACCCGCGCCGCCGTCGCTTTCGCCGCCAAGCAGCCGCTGGAGATCGTCGAGGTCGACCTGGAGGGGCCGCGCGCGGGCGAGGTGCTGGTCGAGATCAAGGCCACCGGCGTCTGCCATACCGACGCCTACACGCTGGACGGCTTCGATAGCGAGGGCATCTTCCCCTCGATCCTGGGGCACGAGGGCGCGGGCGTCGTCCTGGAGGTGGGGCCGGGCGTGACCAGCGTCGCGCCGGGCGATCACGTGATCCCGCTCTACACGCC
>CALKHU010000089.1 GCA_937991555.1 uncultured Caulobacter sp. | reverse complement strand
CCATGGTCGGCCTCCTCGTTCCATTCGAAGATCCACGCGCCGGGACGGCCGCCCCGGCACCGCTCCAGCGCCGTCCGCCAGCGGGGCGGTCCCAGCCCGGGCTCTCCCGCCGGCGGATCGCTGGCCGTCGCCGCGACCCGCCAGCGCGTCGCCGCCGCCGAACCGGTCGCGGGCTTCCGCGCCCGTCCGCCCCAGGGCCGCCGGTGCAGCAGAAAGCCCGTCGCCCCGTTGCGCTCGCAGGCCAGCTGCAGCCGCCGTCCGGCGGTCAGGTCGATGTCCTCCACCTCGCCGAACACGCAGGCCACGCCCGCGGCCCCCAGGGCGTCCTCCAGCGCCATCAGGGCCTGGACCTCGTCCCGCACCCGCACCTGGATCAGGCTTCGCGCCGGAAAGCCCAGCCCCTCCAGCCCCGGCGCATGCAGGTCCTCCCGCCGCATCACCCAGACCGCCGCGCCCCGCGCCGCCAGCGGCCGCGCCATCAGGGCGGCGAAGCCGGCGGCGACCGCCCCGACCTCGGTCTCCATCCCGTCCGCGACCACCTCGTGCCAGCGGCCCAGCGGCAGCCCGCCGCCCGGCAGACAGTCGTCGACGCGCGGATCGCCGAACGGCAGCACGGAAGTTGGAGTCCGAGTCCCCGCTTCGAGAGCGGCGACCTGGCCTCTCAAGGCCGCAAGGCGCGCCTCGCGCGACCCCGGCATGGCGATCTCCGATGTTCTGTTTTTGTTCTCCACCCGGCACAGCGTTGAGTCAAGCGGTCAGGTTCCGCTGGCGAGCCCGGCGACGCCCGCTATGGTGGCCGCTTCGAACGACCGTATGACCGAGGAAGACCCGTGGCCTTCAAGCGTATCCTCATCGCCAACCGCGGCGAGATCGCCATCCGAATCGCGCGGGCGGCGGCCGACCTGGGGATCGTCTCCGTCGCCGTCTACGCCGAGGACGACGCGACCTCGCTGCACGTCACGGCCGCCGACGAGGCCGTGGCGCTGAGGGGCGCGGGCCCGAAGGCCTATCTCGACATCGACGGCGTCGTCGCGGCGGCGAAGGCGGCCGGCTGCGACGCGGTGCATCCCGGCTACGGCTTCCTGTCCGAGAACGCCGCCTTCGCCCGGGCCTGCGCCAAGGCGAAGATCGCCTTCATCGGCCCCTCGCCGGACGCGCTGGAGACCTTCGGCGACAAGGCGAAAGCCAGGCAGATCGCGGCCAAGGCGAAGACGCCCGTGCTGGCCGGCACGGGGCCGATCGACCTCGCCGGCGCCCGGACCTTCTTCAAGAAGAACGGCCCGATGATGCTCAAGGCCGTGGCCGGCGGCGGCGGGCGCGGCATGAGGGTGGTGCGCACCGAGGCCGAGATCGAGTTCGCGCTGGCCGCCTGCTCCCGCGAGGCCCAGGCCGCCTTCGGGGACGGCGCGGTCTATGCCGAGTGGCTGGTCGAGGACGCCCGCCATATCGAGGTCCAGGTCGCCGCCGACGGCCGCGCGGCGGTGGCGGTCGGCGACCGCGACTGTTCGGTCCAGCGCCGCAACCAGAAGCTGGTCGAGATGGCCCCGGCCGTCCTCCCCGACGCCCTGCGCAAGAGCCTGCACGAGGCCGCCGAGAAGCTGTGCGCGGCCGCCAAGTACCGCACCCTGGCGACCATCGAGTTCCTGGTCGACGGCAAGGGCGGCTTCGCCTTCATCGAGGCCAACGCCCGGCTGCAGGTCGAGCACACGGTCACCGAGGAGGTCACCGGCGTCGACCTCGTCCGCGCCCAGATCGAACTGGCGGCGGGCAAGACCCTGGCCCAGGTCGGCCTCGCCAGGACCCCTGCCGCGCAAGGCTTCGCGGTCCAGGCGCGGGTCAACCTGGAAACCCTGACCGTCGACGGCGGCGCCCTGCCGGGGGGCGGCCTGATCGCCGCATACGAACCCCCGACAGGGCCGGGCGTGCGCGTCGACGGCTGCGGCTACGCCGGCTACGTCACCAGCCCGGCCTACGACAGCCTGCTGGCCAAGGTGATCGGCAGGGGCGCGACGCTGGAGCAGGCCTGCGCGCGCACCGCCCGCGCCCTCGGCGAGTTCCGGCTGGAGGGCGTCGACAGCAACGCCGCCCTGCTGCGCGCCGTCCTCGCGGACCCGGCCGTGACCGCCGGCGCGGCGACGACGAAGTTCCTCGAGACCAGGCTGGACGTCCTGCTCGACAAGGCCGCCGCGCTCCGGCCGCTCGCGCCCCGGCCGGCGATCCCGGACGCCGCCGGACCGGCGACGCCCCGGCCCGCCCCGGCGTCGGCGCCCGCCCTTCCCGATGACGGCACGGTCGCCGTGGTCGCCCCGCTGCAGGCCACGGTGGGCTCGGTCGACGCCGCCGAGGGCGATCTCGTCCGCCCGGGCCAGACGGTGGCGATTCTCGAGGCCATGAAGATGGAGCACGTCGTCGTCGCCCCCGAGGGCGGCCGCGTCGTCCGGGTCACCGCCGGCAAGGGCGTCACCCTGCTGAAGGGCGCCCCGATCCTGTTCATCGAGCCGGCCGACGTCCAGGCCGACGCCGAGGCGGCCGCCGCCGAGGTCGACCCCGATCACATCCGCGCCGACCTGCAGGAGGTCATCGACCGCCACGCCTTCACCCTCGACGCCAACCGGCCCGAGGCCGTGGCCCGGCGGCGCAAGACCGGCCACCGGACGGCGCGGGAGAACCTCGAGGACCTGCTCGATCCGGGCAGCTTCATCGAGTACGGCGCCCTGACCATCGCCGCCCAGCGGCGCCGGCGCACGCTGGAGGACCTGATCAAGGCCACGCCCGCCGACGGCCTGATCGCCGGCATCGGCGCGGTCAACGGCGCGATCTTCCCGCCCGAGAAGGCCCGGGTCGCGGCGCTGAGCTACGATTTCACGGTCCTGGCCGGCACCCAGGGCCACATGAACCACAAGAAGACCGACCGCCTGCTTCACGTCGTCGAGGAGCAGAAGCTGCCGGTGGTCTGGTACGCCGAGGGCGGCGGCGGCCGGCCGGGCGACACCGACGGCACCGGAGTTGCCGGGCTGGACGTCACCACCTTCGGCAAGTTCGCCGCCCTGTCGGGCGAGGTTCCGAAGATCGCCATCGTCGCCGGCCGCTGCTTCGCCGGCAACGCGGCCATCGCCGGCCTCTCCGAGATCATCATCGCCACGAAGGACTCGAACCTCGGCATGGGCGGCCCGGCCATGATCGAAGGCGGCGGCCTGGGCGTCTTCAGGCCCGACGACATCGGCCCCAGCGACGTGCAGTGGGCCAACGGGGTGATCGACATCCTGGCCGACGACGAGGCTCACGCCACGGCCCTGGCGAAGCAGGCCCTGTCGACCTTCCAGGGCAGGATCGCCGACTGGTCGGCGGCCGACCAGCGCCTGCTGCGGCGCGCGATCCCCGAGAACCGGCTGCGCTTCTACGACATCCGGCCCCTGATCGAGACCCTCGTCGACGCCGGCTCCTTCCTCGAGCTGCGGCGTGGCTGGTCGCCGGGCATGGTCACCGGCTTCGTGCGGATCGAGGGCCGGCCGATGGGGCTGATCGCCAACGACCCGAAACACCTCGGCGGGGCCATCGACTGCGACGGCGCCGAGAAGGCCGCCCGGTTCCTGCAGCTGTGCGACGCCTTCGACCTGCCGGTGCTCAGCCTCTGCGACACGCCCGGCTTCATGGTCGGACCCGACAGCGAGGCGGCCGGGGCCGTGCGCCGGGTCAGCCGCCAGTTCATCGCCGGGGCCAAGCTGGGCACGCCGCTGTTCACGATCGTCCTGCGGAAGGGCTACGGCCTCGGCGCCCAGGCCATGGCCGGCGGGGGCTTCCACGCGCCGGTGTTCATCGCCAGCTGGCCGACCGGCGAGTTCGGCGGCATGGGGCTCGAGGGCGCGGTCAAGCTCGGCTACTCCAAGGAACTGGCCGCCGAGACCGATCCGGAGAAGCAGAAGGCGCTCTACGACCAGCTGGTCGCCCGGCTCTACGCCGCGGGCAAGGCGACCAGCATGGCCGCCGCCCTGGAGATCGACGCCGTCATCGACCCCGCCGACACCCGCCGCTGGATCGTCCGCGGTCTCGACAGCTGTCCGCCGCGACGGCTGGCCCCGCGGCGCTGGGTGGATGCGTGGTAATGGGGACTGCTTCCGGTGTCCCCTGGGACATCGGCAGCTGTCCCCGACCCTGGAGCCTGAAGCTTCGGGGACAGGAATTCATGTCCCTGCGGGACACGATATCCAGTCCCCACGAGACCGTGTACCAATGCCGGCCGAAGCTCGGGGAACCTTCCGCATGAAACCGTCGCACCTGTTCGCGGCCGCCGCGCTGGCGCTGCTCGTCGCCGCCTGCGAGAAGCCGGCGCCGCCCGCCCCGCCGCCGGCCAGCAAGGCCGACGCCGAGGACTGCTACCGCCGCCAGGACTACGGCTGCGCGGCGCTGAACTACTACGGCTATCTGCAGAAGTTCCCGACCGAGACCCCCACCCGGGCGATCTACGCCATCACCCTGACCCGGTCCGGCCAGCACGCCATCGCCCTGCCGCAGTATGAGCGGGTGATGAAGGAAGGCGCGGGGACCTACGACCTGTTCGCCAGCTACGCGATCAGCCTCGACGCGCTGGGGAAGGCGGACGAGTCGATCAAGTGGAACCGCAAGACGCTGGAGCTGGTCCCGAACCTGGTCGACGTGCGCGGCACGCTGGCCCAGCAGCTGGTCAAGCAGGGACGGCACGACGAGGCGATCAGGCTGCTCGAGGAATTCGACGCCTATCTGAAGCGCAACGGCCAGAATCCCTACTTCACCGGCCAGATCATGACGATCCGGGAGGCGAAGGCCGCGGCGAAGTGACCGCGGGGACATGGCCTTCCGGGCCTGTCCCCCGCCGCATCGCGACGATGCAGGTCGCCGGTCAGGCCGGCTTCTTCACCTGCACGGCGACGGTCCGCACGATCAGGTAGGCGACCAGCCCGGCCGGCCCGAACATGAAGGTCATCAGCATCACCGGCAGCAGAAGCCAGTGCGGCACGCCGGCCTTCGGCGCATCCTCGACCTGCCAGGTTCCGACCCAGAGGTCGAAGGCCAGATAGTGGATCCAGGCCGGCAGCATGGCCTCCGGGGTCGACAGCAGCGTCATGACGCCGGCGAGGGTGTCGAAGCCGCCGCCCTCCGGCCCGCCGGCGGCGCCCAGGGCCCTGGCGATCAGGATCGCATAGGCCAGGCTGAGCACGGCGGCGACGCCCCGCGCGCCGGTCACCAGCGCCGCGCGCCGGAACGGCGCCACGGCCAGCATCAGCCAGCCCGCCAGGGCCAGCAGGTTCATCGCCGAGAAGATCGTCTCGAGGTCCATGGCCCCCTCCCCTGTCTGCGGGGAGGCTACGCCGCCCGGCGGGCGAAGGCTATGCGATGATGTCGGGGGTGAGCTGGTCCTCCAGCTTCACGATCTGGTCGCGCAGGACCAGCTTCTGCTTCTTCAGCCGCGCGATCTGCAGCTGGTTGGGGAGCGGCTGGTTCTCGAGCGCGGCGACGGCGGCGTCGAGGTCCTGGTGCTGCTGTCGCAGTTCGAGCAGGCGGGCGCGGACTTCCACATTGGGCAGAGCGATCAGCCCGGGGTCGTCGTCGTTCATACGCCTGCGCTCCCTCTCCGGAAACGACACATAGCGCCGGTCGGCGGGCTACGCCAAGGCCCTCGCGAGACGGTCCAGGGCGTCGGCCGGGGCGGTTCCGTTCCAGGCCATGGCGGCGCGCCGCAGCGCGGCCGGGACATCGACCGACTCGCCCCGTCCGGACAGCGACTCCAGCGCCTCCATCAGCACCCGTTCCGCGCGCAGCTCGGCCGCCTTGACGTCCTCGCGCAGGCCTTCGCGGGCCGTGTCGTCGAAGGGCGGGCGGTGTCCCTTCAGCGCCCGGCGCACATTGCGCAGCGGCCACAGGACCGTCTCGTCCCAGACCACGGCCGTCTGCACCCCGTTGGCGACCTGCTCGGCGTCCGGGCCGGCCCAGGCGGCCCAGAGCAGAAGCGCGGTGTTGAAGCCGTGCTCGTCCTGCAGCGCCAGCGTCGCCTCCGGCACGTCGGCCTTCGCATAGGCGGCCAGCGCCCAGTCCCACAGCGTCACGGGTTGCTCCCCACGATCGGGACGATGTCCTCGCCCCAGCGTTTGACCGGCGTCCACGACAGGCCGAACAGGTCCAGCGCCCGCCCGACCGACTGGTCCACCATCTGCTCCAGCGTCTGCGGCTTCGCATAGAAGGCCGGCATCGGCGGGGCGATCACCGCGCCCATCTCCGCCAGGCGGACCATCGTGCGCAGGTGGCCCAGGTGCAGCGGCGTCTCGCGCACCATCAGCACCAGCGGTCGCCGCTCCTTCAGCGTGACGTCGGCGGCGCGGGTCATCAGCGACGAGGTCACGCCGGTGGCGATCTCGCTCATCGTGCGCACCGAGCAGGGCGCGACGATCATGCCGAGAGTCCGGTACGACCCGGAGGCCACGGCGGCGCCCACGTCGCCGACCTTGTGCACGACGTCGGCCCGGGCGTTCACGTCGGCGACGCTCAGTCCGGCTTCCTGCTGCAGCGTCAGCGCCGCGGCGCGCGACAGCACCAGGTGGCTTTCGACGCCCAGGTCACGGCAGGCGTCGAGCACCCGCAGGCCATAGAAGGCCCCCGAGGCGCCGGAGATGCCGACGACCAGTCTGTCCCGTCCGGTTGTGTCTCGACCCGTCATCTTCCCTCGATACGCCGGTGTGCGCGCAACACCTAGGGCTCAGGCCTTGTGCGGCAAGCGCAACCATATGTGATCTGACTCCGGGGCCAAGCGGGTGTTCACTTCTCTCCGCCCACAGAAGAGGAGGCGATCGTATGGCGCTCGATGCCCGTATTCGCGAACTCGGCAACCGCCACCAGACCCTGGAACGGTTGATCGAGGACGAGATGAGCAGGCCGGCCTCGGACGACATCCGACTCAAGGAGCTGAAGCGACAGAAGCTCCGCCTGAAGGAAGAGATCGAAAACCTGCGGATGCGGGTGCACTAGCGGACGAAAGAGGGCGCTCGCGGCAAGCCGGAGCGCCCTTTTCTGTTCTGGAGGAGATCGCCCCTCTCGCGGGAGGGACGGCTCGTTGACGCCTGTGCCCGGACGCCGCGCCCCCAAGCGGCGTCCGTGAGAGAGGCCGGCCGCGGCTCCGCGACCGGCCTCTCGACTTCCTGGTCGCCCGCGACCGGCGCGGTCCTAGTCCTCGTCGTCCTCGTCGTCGCCGCCGAAGTTGGCGAACACGTCGGCGTCGTCGACACGGCGCTCGACCACCTCCTCCTCGAACTCCGGCTCGGGCTCGCCGGCCGGCTTGAGCGCGTCGGAGGGGACGATGCCGCGCCGGGCGTCGTCCTTGGCCTTCTTCTCGGCGGCCTTCTTGACCACGGCGTCGAGTTCGATCTGCGTCGTCAGGCCCAGCGTCACCGGATCGACCGGCTTGATGTTGGCGCTGTTCCAGTGGCTGCGGTCACGGACCGACTCGATGGTCGCCTTGGTGGTGCCGAGCAGCTTGGCGATCTGGGCGTCGGCCACTTCCGGGTGGTTGCGGACGAACCAGGCGATGGCGTCCGGACGGTCCTGGCGGCGCGACACCGGCGTGTAGCGCGGCGCCTTCTTGACCGGCTTCAGCAGCTCGGCGTGACGGCTCTTCTGGGCGACCATGCGGTAGGAAGCGTCGCCCTGGGCGCGGTCGAGCTCCTCGCGGTTCAGCTGGCCGTTGGCGATCGGGTCGGCGCCGCGGATGTCGCGCGCCACCTCGCCGTCGGCGATGCCGCGGACTTCCAGCGGGTGCAGGCCGCAGAAGGCGGCGATCTGCTCGAAGGTCAGCGAGGTGTTGTCCACGAGCCAGACGGCGGTCGCCTTCGGCATCAGGATTTGGTCGGACATGTCGTGCTCCAGAAACGACGGCGCCCGGCCTTTCGGCCGGGCGGGGTATTGGATTCTGTCTATAAAGCCGATCGTTCGCAAAGGAAACGGCGATCCGATGCGTACCGTTCAAACACCTCTTCGGCTCCCCCATACCACCGTCATGGCCCGACTTGTTCGGGTCACCCATGAACACGGAGAAGGCCGTGCGTCCTTCGACACGCCGCCTGCAGCGGCTGCTCAGGAGGACGGAGTCAGTAGGCATCCAACCCGGTCATGGTGAGCAGCGCCGAAGGCGCGTGTCGAACCACGCAACCAACCTTCTGACGCACCACGCGTGGGCGCCGAACTAGGCGGGCCACTACGCTCGAGAGGGAGAGATGCTCCCCTACGCCGCCTCCACCCCGAACTGCAGCTGCGCCAACCGGGCGTACAGGCCGCCCTTCTTGACCAGGGCGGCATGCGTTCCCTCCTCCACCACGGCGCCGTCTTCCATGACCACGATGCGGTCGGCGCGCAGGACGGTGGCCAGGCGGTGGGCGATGACCAGGGTGGTGCGCTCGCCCATGGCGCTCTCCAGCGCCCTCTGGACCAGGCGCTCGTTCTCGGCGTCCAGCGCGCTCGTGGCCTCATCGAGCAGCAGCACCGGCGCGTCGCGGACCAGGGCGCGGGCGATGGCCAGGCGCTGCTTCTGGCCGCCGGACAGGGTCTTGGCCCGCTCGCCGACCGGCGTGTCGAAACCTTCGGGCAGGGCGTTGATGAACCCTTCGGCCTCGGCCGCGCGCGCGGCGGCGTGCACCTGCTCGAGGGTCGCCTCCTCGCGCCCGAAGCGGATGTTCTCCAGCGCCGAGCCGGAGAACAGCGCCGAGTCCTGGGCGACCAGAGCCATGCGGTCGCGCACCTCGGCCGGATCGGCGTCGCGCAGGTCGACCCCGTCCAGCCGGATCACCCCCGCCTGCGGATCGTAGAACCTCAGCAGCAGCCGCAGCACGGTGCTCTTGCCCGCGCCGGACGGGCCGACCAGCGCCACGGTCTCGCCCGGCGCGACGCTCAGGTCGAAGCCGCGCAGGGCCGGCAGGTCCGGACGTCCGGGATAGGCGAAGGTGACGCCCTCGAACACGATCTCGCCGCGGGCCGGCGACGGCAGGGCCTTCGGCGCCGGCGGGGCGGCGATGCCGGGCCTCGCGTCGAGCAGCTCGCCGATGCGCTGCATGGCGCCGGCCGCCTTCTGCACGTCCCCCCAGACCTCGCCGAGAGCGCCGACCGCGCTGGCGGCCATGATCGAGAGGAACACGAACTGGATCAGCGCGCCCGACGACATCTCGCCCGCCAGCACTGAATGGGCCGCCCGCCACAGCACGAAGGCGACGCCGCCGAAGATCAGGCCGATGACGATGACGGTCATCGTCGCCCGGGCGCGAATCCGGCCCACGGCCGCCCGGAAGGCGATCTCGACCGACTCGCCGAAGCGGCGGTCCGCGGAGGCCTCGCGGCCGAACGCCTGGACCGTCTCCAGGGCGTCGAGACTCTCGCCGGCGTAGCCGACGGCGTCGGCGAAACGGTCCTGGGCCCGGGTCGACAGGGTGCGGACGCGGCGGCCGAAGATGAACAGCGGCGCGATGACCACCGGGGCCAGCGCCATCACCATCAGGGTCATGCCGGGCGACACCGTGAACATCACGATCGTCGCCCCGATCACAGACAGGGTGTTGCGCAGCGCGACCGAGGCCGAGGTGCCGACCATGGTCTCGATCAGGGTGACGTCCGTGGTCAGCCGCGACAGCACCTCGCCGGTGCGCACCTTCAGGAAATAGGACGCATCCAGCGTCAGGATGTGGCGGTAGACGGCCTTGCGCAGGTCGGCCACGACCCGCTCGCCCAGCACCGAGACGAAGAAGAACCGGCAGGCGGTGGCCAGCGCCAGCACCGCCACCACGCCCATCCCGACCAGGAAGTACTGGTTCAGCTGCGCCGCCGATCCGGATCCGAAGCCGCGGTCGACGATCAGCCGCGCCGCGCCGGTCAGGCCGAGCGTCGCGGCGGTGGAAAACAGCAGGAAGAAGCCGGCCGCCGCCGCATAGCCCCAGTGGGCGCGGACGAACGGGGCCAGCCGGCCGAGCGTGCGGACGTTGCGGCTGCGCGGACGGCGCGCCGCCGCCTCCGTCAGGCTTGCGGCCAGTTCCGCTCCGGCGCCGGGCCTGCCGTCGGCCACGGGATCGGTTGCGGGAATCTCTGTCATGCCCTCGGCCCTTGCCTTCGTCGCGCCCGTTCTGTATAGCCGCGCGTCTTCGACCGCACCGCCTTTCGGCGGGGGTCCCACACATTTTCTCTAGGTCGGCTGGACCATCCGATGAAACAAGACACCCATCCCGACTACCACTTCATCACCGTGGTCCTGACCAACGGCGAGTCGTACCAGACCCGGTCGACCTACGGTAAGGAAGGCGCTGTCCTGAACCTCGACATCGATCCGTCGACCCACCCGGCCTGGACCGGCGGCAACCAGACGCTGCTGGACCGCGGCGGCCGCGTGTCGCGTTTCAACGCCAAGTTCGGCGCCTTCACGGGCAAGAAGTAGGCTCCAGCCGCTTCCACGAGATACGAAAAGGCCGGCCGCGGCATCCGCGGCCGGCCTTTTTCCTTGTCGGGCGAGCCCGCGCCCGGGGCCGGGACGCTAGGCCCCCAAACCGCCGAACGCGCCCTTCAGGCGGTCCATCTGGCTCAGCACCGGGTTGGGCAGTTCCTCGGCCGCCTGTTCGACGTACATGCGCCGGTCCAGATGCCGGACGCGGTCATAAAGTTTCGACGACCGGTCCAGCAGTTCCAGCAGGTGCAGCGGCAGATCGTGCAGGGCTTCCGCTTCGGCTGAGTCGATATCTTCCTGCTCGATGCGATAGCGCTCGTCGCAGGCGGCCTCCGGCGCCATGTCGCCCTCGCGCACCGCCCGCTGCACCAGCAGCCAGGATGCGACCCGCATCAGCCGCGTGGTCAGCCGCATGCTCTCAGAGGCGTAGGCCAGGGCCGCGCTGCGCGACAGCAGCTTGCTGTCCTGCCGCCCGCCGCCGTCCAGATAGGCCGCGGTCTCCTCGACCAGATCCATTCCTTCCTGGAAGGTGCGGTCGAACAGCTCGGAGCGCGCGAAGTCGCTGATCACGTTCGCACGCCAGGGCGCCGCCGGCGACGCACCGAAATTGCTCATGGACACTTCCGCCCCTTAACCTCTTCCGCGGGACGAACTTTCCCGCCTGGCCCGTTCGGCTGCAACGGCCGTGCCAAGCTGTCCGCCCGCGGAACGCCCCTCTCCGCTTTCGTCGTCAGGTCTTGCCCAGGTTGAAGAAGGCGTCGGCCGCGGACCGCGCCGCGCCCTTCTTCTCGATCTGTCGCCGGGTGCGGACCAGTTCCGCCTCCAGCATCTCGACCCGCTCCTCGAGTTCGGCCACGCCGTACAGGTCGAGGTCCTCGCGGGTGACGGCCAGCAGCGCGTCGCCGCGGCCGCCGCGAGGGCCTGCCGGTTCGTCCAGCATGATCGGGCCTCCCTATCGCCAACGTCGTCTTTGACCTATCTGACGCCTGCCAAGGCCAAGGTGCAAGCCCGGGGAGACGACGCGCATGTCCGAGACCATGATGACCGCCATCGCCATCGACGGCGGCCGGGGCCCGGCCGAGGCCCTGCGGCCGGTGCGAATTCCGGCGCCGCAGCCGAAGGACGGCGAAATCCTGATCCGGGTGAAGGCGGCCGGCGTGAACCGCCCGGACATCGTCCAGCGCCTCGGCGCCTATCCGCCGCCGCCCGGGGCCCCGGAGACCCTGGGCCTCGAGGTCGCCGGCGAGGTCGCCGTCGCCGCCGGCCGCTGGAAGGCCGGCGACCGCGTCTGCGCCCTTCTCGGCGGCGGCGGCTACGCGGAGTACGCGGCCGTCGACGCCCGCCACGCCCTGCCGATCCCGGACGGCATGAGCTTCGAGGACGCCGCCGGCCTGCCGGAGACGGTCTTCACCGTCTACGCCAACGTGTTCGAACACGGCGCGCTGAAGGCCGGCGAGACGCTGATGATCCATGGCGCGACGTCCGGCATCGGGACAACGGCGATCCAGATGGCCAAGGCGGCCGGCGCGACAGTGATCGCCACGGGCCGCGGCGCGGACAAGAAGGCCCAGGCCCTCGCGCTCGGCGCCGACGTCGCGGTCGACGCGACGGCCGAGGATTTCGCCGAGGTCGCCAAGGCCCATGGCGGCGTCGATGTGGTGCTCGACATGGTCGGCGGCGCCTACTTCGAGAAGAACCTCGACGCGCTGAAGACCGGCGGGCGGATCGTCTATATCGCCGCGCTGGACGGGGCGACGATCCAGGTTCCGGTGTTCCGCATCATGATGAAGCGCGCGACCATCACCGGCTCGACCCTCCGGCCGCGATCGGCCGACGAGAAGGCGCGCCTTGCGGCCGAGGTCGAGCGCGTCGTCTGGCCATGGGTGGCCGCCGGCAAGGTCCGCGCCGTGGTCGACGCGACCTTCCCGCTGGCCGGGGCCGCGCAGGCGCACCAGCGCCTCGAGGCCGGCGACCACGTCGGCAAGGTCCTGCTGATCCCCTGAGCCGGAGGCACGCCCGTGATCCGCTTCCTTTCCCTGCTCAATCCGTTCGCCCGCATCGCCGACGAGGCCCGCGCCGAGACCCTGGCGCGCGGCAGCGCCGTGGCCCTGGTGCTCGGGGCGCTGGTGTCCGCCTGGGGCGCGATCAAGATCGTCCTCTGGCCCGACGAGATCCGGCGCCTGATGACCGAGGGCATGGCCGCCCAGCCGCATCCGGACCCGGAAGCCGCCCGCATGGCCGAGGCGATGATTCCCGGCCTGATGAACACCAGCGCGATCCTCGGCCTGCTGATCTGCATCAGCCTGCTGACGCTCGCCTTCGTCCAGTGGCGCCGCCTCACCCGCCTTATCCCGGCCATCTTCGCCGCCCTCGGCCTGATCGGGCTCGTGATGATGTTCGCCAGCCAGGCGATGGTCGCCTCCGGCCTCGCGCCGGACGTCCCGCAGCCGGCCGCCGAGTTGCTCGTGAACCGCGTCCTCAACGTGATCGGCCTGCTGCTGCACATCGGCGGCTACCGCGGCGCCCGTTGGCTGGCGCAGGCCAGGACAGCCTAGGCGGCCTACTTCTTCAGGTCCGCCGGCGTCGTCGGCTCGCTGAGCAGCGCCCGCATCCGCGCCCACCGCTCCGCCTGGCCGGGCCCGGCGCGTTCGACATGGGCCCGCACGGCGTCCTGACCGAGACCGTAGTTGATGACGTAGCTGCGATACTGCTCGCTGAAGCGGACCGTCTGCTCGGCCCGCTTGCGGGAGACGAGGCCGTACGTCTGCGTCAGCGTGATGGCGGTCTCGCGGTCGATCCGGCCGGACAGGTACTCTGAGGCGATCGTGAAGCGCGCGCCGGACAGCTTCTGCGTCGCCTCGAGCAGCGCGAGGTAGCGTCCGGCGTCCGCGGGATCGAGCCCGGCCAGCGGATAGAGGACCTCGATCTCGAACGTCCGCCGTTCATCTCCCGGGAAGGCCAGGTCGATGCCGTAGTTGGCCGAACCCTCGGCCAGGAACGACTGGGGCGAGTAGAGCGGATAGACGGTGAACTCGACCCAGCCCTTGCCCTTCGACAGATGCTGCTCGAGCAGCACGTTGTAGGCGTGATGGCCCGGATAGCCCTCGTGGCAGCCCAGGTCGACGGCGCGGCTCAGCCGCACCGGCAGGTCGGTGTTCACCTGGATCAGGCTGTTCGCGTCGCCCTTGTACCAGTTGTAGCCGGACCAGCTCTTGCCGGTGACGAACTCCAGCGTGAAGCGCTCGTCGGCCGGCAGCGGGATGCGGGCGATCGTGCGCCGCCGGCATTCGGCGATGGCGGCGTCCATCACCGCGCGGAGCCGGTCGGCCGGGATCACGAAGCGGTCGTTGAAGGCGTCGACGCGCTGCCAGAGGGGCCCCTCGCCCGGGACGAGCGCCTCGACATCGGCGAGCAGCGGATCATAGGCGCTCAGCGGCTTCAGCACCGGCCGGTAGCCGAACAGGCCCTCGGCCTCGTCCTCGAAGGCGAGCGTCTCGCCCTGCATCATGCGCAGCCGGGTCTCGGCGGCGGTCAACTGGCCGAACAGGAAGTCGGCCCGGCGGGCTTCCAGCGGATCGACGCCCCCGGCCGACGCCTCGGCGGCCGACTGGGCGGCGACCAGCCGGGCCTTGAGCGCCGCCGCCTCCGCCTGCAGGCCGGGCAGCGGTGTCCTGTCGCCCTTCGCCGCCGCCTGCCATTCGGCCGGGCCGTAGTAGGCGTCGATATAGCCGTCCTCGTGCTCGCCGATCCGCAGGCTCAGCTTCACATAGGCCTCGGCGAGCGCATCCAGCGACGAGGCGGCCAGGGCCGGCGTGGCGAACAGCGACAACGCTGCGACGAGGCCCGAGGCCAGCTTGCGGATCATGAGAACATCCATGCCCTGCGGGCCTCGTCGGCCAGGCCCGGGAAATCGGCGAACACGCCGTCGACCCCGGCCTCATAGAGCGCCTTGAGCAATGTCGCCACGTCGCCGTGCAGGCGGGGCGCGTCCGGGCCCGGTTCGCTCCCGGGCCGCTGCAGCGCCGCGGGCAGGAAGTAGTTCTCCGCCCGCACCGTCCAGGGATGGACCTTCAGCCCGGCGGCATGGGCGTCGGCGACGAAGCCCGTGACGGGGAGCAGGTCGCGCCCGTCCGTGGGGATCACATAGCCCTTCTCCGGCCCGACGCCGTCGGCATAGGCCGCGATCGCCCTGAGCGCCGCCGCGCCGGTCATCTCGGCATAGGTGAAGCCGGGCGAGTCGGCGGGTGCGCCTTCGCTGTCGATCAGCTGCACCAGCTTCGCCTTCGTGAGGGTCCGCAGCGTCTTCAGGGGCGCGACCTCGAAGCACTGGACGAAGACCCTGGCTTCGGGCGAGTCGAGATTGTTGGCCTTCAGCGCCGCCGCCATGCGCGGCTCGAAGGCCAGGCCGACCGACGCGAAGTGCCGCGGGTGCTTCATCTCCGGATAGACGCCGACGCCCATGTCGCGGGCGATGGCGCAGACCTCGTCGAAGGTCGGGATGGCGTCCTGGCCGTCGAAGGCCGTGTTGCCGGGCCGCAGCTGCGGCAGCCGCTCGCGGCAGCGCAGGGTCTTGAGCTCGGCGAGGGTGAAGTCCTCGGTGAACCAGCCGTCGACGGACTGGCCGTCGATGACCTTGGTCGTCTTGCGCGAGGCGAACTCGGGTTTCGCGGCGACGTCCGTCGTGCCGCCGATCTCGTTCTCGTGGCGGGCCACCAGATGCCCGTCGCGGGTGATCACCAGGTCCGGCTCGATGAAGTCCGCGCCCTGCTCGACCGCCAGCCGGTAGGCCGTCGGCGTGTGCTCGGGCCGCTCGCCGCTGGCCCCGCGGTGGGCGATGACGAGCGGGCGGGCGCGCGGCGCGGCGCGGGCGGCGTGGGTCGCCCCGAGGGCGAGGACCGGAGCGGTGGCGAGCAGGGCGCGGCGGGTCAGGGTCATGGACGCGGATTAGCGCGGGGATGCGACGCCGCCGTCAAGCGCCGCGATTTTTTTCGGCGAGGGGGTCTTGCGGGCGCATCGCGCGGCGCCCAAGTCGTCGCCGCGGGCCGGGCCCCTCTGACGATGCAGGCGCATCGTGATGTCGGACCGCATCGGGTGTGCTCGATGCCAGGGTCCGGACTCCCCCCCAGCCCCCCCTCCGGCCGGCGTCGGGCACACCCATCCTGCTGAGGAGGGTGAATTGGATATACTTGGAGCCTTGTTTCTCGGTCAGCCGGTCTGGATGTGGCTGACCTTCCTGACCGGCGTCGTCGTCCTGCTGACGCTCGACCTGGGCGTACTCCATCGCAAGAGCCGTGCGATCGGCGTTCGCGAGAGCCTGCTGATGTCGGCCGGCTACATCGCGCTCGGTCTCGCCTTCGGCGGTTTCGTCTGGGCCTCGCTCGGACCGCAGGCCGGCGTCGAGTACGTCACCGGCTTCGTCGTCGAGAAGAGCCTGGCGATGGACAACGTCTTCGTCATCGCGATGATCTTCACCTACTTCGCCGTGCCGCGGGAGCTGCAGCATCGCGTCCTGTTCTGGGGCGTGCTGGGCGTCATCGTGCTGCGGGCCATCATGATCGGCTTCGGCGCCGCGCTGGTGTCCGAGTTCGGCTGGGTCCTCTACCTGTTCGCGGCCTTCCTGGTGCTGACCGGGGTGAAGATGCTGCTGATGAAGGACAAGGACGCCGACCTCGGCAGCAACCCGTTGCTCCGCATGGTGCGCGGCCGCTTCCGGGTCACCGACGGCTTCCATGGCGAACGCTTCTTCGTGCGCGCGCCGCACCCGGTCACCGGACGGGCCGTGACCTGGGTCACGCCCCTGTTCCTGGCCCTGGTGATGATCGAGATCGCCGACCTGATCTTCGCGGTCGACTCGGTGCCGGCCATCTTCGCCATCACCACCGACCCCTACATCGTCTACACCTCGAACATCTTCGCCATCCTCGGCCTGCGCGCCCTCTACTTCGCGCTGGCCGCGGTCATCGACCGGTTCGCCTACCTGAAGCAGGCCCTGGCCGTGCTGCTGATCTTCATCGGCGGCAAGGTGTTCGTGGCCGACCTGATGGGCTGGTCGAAGTTCCCGGCCGAGTGGTCGCTGGGCGTCACCTTCGTCATCCTCGCCTCGGGCGTCGCCTACTCGCTGTGGCGCACGCGCGGCGCGGCCGTCTCCACGACCGCGGGAGAGACGCATGGACAGCCTGTTTGACGGCTACAGGCGGTTCCGCGAAACGGTCTGGCCTTCGGAGCGCGCCCGGTACGAGGCGCTCTCGGGAGGCCAGCGCCCCCACACCCTGGTGCTGGCCTGTTCGGACTCCCGGGTGGATCCGCAGACCATCTTCGGCGCAGCGCCCGGCGAGCTCTACGTGATCCGGAACGTCGCGGCCCTGGCGCCGCCGTACGAGCCGGACGCGGGCTACCACGGGGTCAGCGCCGCGCTGGAGTTCGGCGTCAGGCTGCTGAAGGTCTCCCGCCTGGTCGTGCTGGCGCACGGGCGCTGCGGCGGGGTCAAGGCGATGATCGACGGCGCCCCGCCGACAGCGCGCGACTTCCTGCCGAAGTGGATGGAGATCGCCGAGCCGGTCCTGTGGCCGATCGGCGTTCCCACCGACCCGGAGCGGCACCTCTGCTACTTCGAGAAGGAGGTGCTGGCGCTGACGCTGCGCAACCTGATGACCTTCCCGTGGATCAGGAGCCGCGTCGAATCCGGCGACCTCTCGCTGCACGGCATGCGGTTCGACATCCACACCGGGGTGCTGTCGCGGCTCGTCGACGACCGGCTTGTGCCGGTCGCCTAGAGCCTAGGCGGCGGCCTGCAGCTTTTCGAGGATCAGGGGGTGCAACTCGAGGTTCGAAGCCAGGATGCTTCCCGCGCCCGGAACGTACGGCTCGCCCTTCAGGTCGGTGACCTTGCCGCCGGCCTCGGTGACCATCAGCAGGCCCGCCGCGGTGTCCCAGGGCTTCAGGCCCCGCTCCCAGAAGCCGTCGAAGCGGCCGGCCGCGACCCAGGCCAGGTCGAGCGCCGCGGCGCCGTACCGGCGCACGCCGGCGACCCGCTGGGTGATCTGGTGGAGTTCCTTCAGGAACTGGCCGTGTCCCGGGATGCCGAGGAAGGGAATGCCGGTGGCCAGCAGCGCCTCGTCGAGGTGCTTGCGGGCCGCCACGCGGAGGCGCTTCTCGTTGCCGAGCCAGGCGCCCCGGCCCTTCTCGGCCCAGAAGATGTCGTGGGTGATCGGGTTGTAGGTCACGGCCGCCACGATCTGGCCTTCCCGCTCGAGCGCGATGTTGACCGCGAAGTGCGGGATCGCGTGCAGGAAGTTGGTCGTGCCGTCGAGCGGGTCGACGATCCAGCGGTGGGTCTTGTCGGTGCCCTCGACCTCCGGCCGCTCCTCGCCCAGGAAGCCATAGCCCGGACGAAGCTTGGTCAGGGCCTCGAACAGCACCTGCTCGGCCTTGATGTCGGCGGCGCTGACGAAGTCGGCCGCGCCCTTCTTGGACACCTGGAGTTCGGTGACCTCGCCGAAGTCGCGCGCGAGGCCGCGGGCCGCCTTGCGGGCGGCCTCGATCATCGAGGTGATGAGGGCGGAAGCGGTCATCTGTCCGGTCAGTCGGCGCGGCGGACGTATTCGCCGGTCTCGGTCGAGACGATCACGCGCTCGCCGGCTTCCATGTACGGCGGGATCATCACCCGCACGCCGTTGTCGGCCTTGGCCGGCTTGTAGGAGGACGAGGCGGTCTGGCCCTTCACGGTGGCCTCGGCCTCGACGATGGTCACGACCACATGCTCGGGCAGCTCGATGCCGATGGGGCGTTCCTCGTGGAACTCGACCACCACGGTCATGCCGTCCTGCAGCCAGGGGATCCGGTCCTCGCCGACGAAATCCTTCGAGAGATAGACCTGCTCGTAGGTGTTGGTGTCCATGAACACCAGGTTGTCGCCTTCCTCGTAGAGGTAGGTGTGGTCCTTCTGCTCGAGCGTCACGCGCTCGACGCGGTCTTCGGAGCGGAAGCGTTCGTTGAGCTTGCGACCGTCGATCAGGTTCTTGAGTTCGACCTGGGCGAAGGCGCCGCCCTTGCCGGGCTTCACGTGGTCGGCCTTCACGCAGACCCAGAGGCCGCCGTCGTGCTGGAGCACCATGCCCGGTTTGATGGTGTTGCCGTTGATCTTGGCCATGTCGGTATTTTCGCCGGTAGGGGTCTGGAAATTGGGCGCGGAACCTAGCGATGAGGGGGTGCAATAGCAAGGTGCGGGGCGCAGGGCCCCGCTGTTGCGCGCCGGGACCGGCGGCTCGGCGCCGGTCCCGGGCGCGGCATCGACCTCGCAGGAGGGCGATGAGGCGACGCTAGAGGCGGGCGACGCCCCGATGTTGCCGCCTCAACGGGGCGCACAGAACCACGGGCGACCGCCTGGAGTCGCTGCGACGGGATGCCTCTGCGACAAGCGTCGCAGATGGGTGCGTTTGACCCCGTCCTTCGCCGTCATGGCCCGACCTGTTCGAGCCATTCCATGAACACGCTTGCGCCGTGCGTCCTTCGACACGCCGCGTCGCGGCTGCTCGGGATGACCAGGGAGAGAAGCCTTCAGACGAAGTCATGCTGAGCGGCGCCGCAGGCGCGTGTCGAAGCACGCAACCAGGCTTCCGACGCACCACGCATGGGTGGCCCGAACAGGTCGGGCCATGACGTCGGATGTATCGGGTGGCCGAAGCTAGCCGGAGATCGCCGCGTTGATGGCCCTCACCGCAGCGCCGGGTCCGTCCGGATGGGCCCAGACGCCGGCGCTGACGGCGACGAAGTCGGCCCCCGCCCTCGCCAGTTCCCCCGCGTTCGCGGCGGTGATCCCGCCGATCGCCACGCAGGGGGTCTCCATCGTCTCCTGCCAGATGGTCAGGATCTCCGGATCGGCCCGCGTCGGCGCGTCCTTCGTGGTCGTCGGGAAGAAGGCGCCGAACGCGACATAGTCCGCGCCGGCCTCGGCCGCCTCCATCGCCAGGTGGCGGCTGTCGTGGCAGGTGACCCCGACCATCCGGTCCTTGCCGACCAGCCGGCGCGCCTCGGCGTAGCTGGCGTCGCCCTGGCCGACATGGACGCCGTCGCAGCCGTACTTCGCGGCGAGGTCGGGCCGGTCGTTGAGGATCACCGCCACGTCGCGGGCATGGGCGATCGGCGTCAGGGCGTCGACGGCTGCCGCGATCACCGTCTCGGGGACGTCCTTGAGGCGGATCTGCAGGGCGGCGACGTCGCCGGCGTCGAGCGCCTCGGCCAGGGCGCGGCCGAAGGCGGCCAGGTCGTCCAGGCGTGGCGGCGTGATCAGGTAGAGGCGGCAGGTCATGGGCCGCTCTCTATACCAGCAGACCCTTCAGCGCATAGGCGACCGCCGCTGTGGCCGCGGCGGAGGCCAGGGCGAGACCGAGGAACCATGCCAGCCGTCGCCACAGGGGCGGCGGCGGATCGTCCGGGCCGGGCGGCGGCTCAATGGTAACCGGCATCGGCCGACACCTTGCCGCGGAAAACCCAGTAGACCCAGACGGTGTAGCCGAGGATCGCCGGCAGCAGGATCGCGATGCCGACGAGCATCAGGCCGAGCGCGTTGTCGGCGTTGGCCGCGGCCCGGAAGTCGATGTCGTAGGGCACGATGCTCGGAAAGAAGCTCGCCGCCAGACCGATGTAGCCGGACAGGAAGACCAGCGCCGCGCCGAGGAACGGCCAGCCGTGCGACTTCCGCCACAGGCCCAGCGCGACCACCGCCAGACCGACCGCGCCGAGCAGCGGGACAGGCAGGCGGGTGAGGAAGACCGCCACATCCAGGCCCTCGCCGGTGAAGCCCCAGCGGTCGCCGATGCGCGGATGCACGAACAGCGTCGCCAGGCTGACGGCGAACAGCAGCAGCCCGGTCGCCGCCGCCGCGAGCGCCGTCCATCGGCGGGCGTCGCCGTGCAGCTGGTCCTGCGTCTTCCACATCAGCCAGCAGCCGCCGAGCAGGGCGTAGCCGGCGACCAGCCCGGCCGCCACGAGCAGGGTATAGGGCGTGAGCCAGTCGAACGGCTGGCCGGCGAAGCGGCCGTCGACGACGGTCACGCCCTGGATGAAGCCGCCGAGCACGAACCCCTGGGCGATCGTCGCCAGCAGCGACCCGGCGGAGAAGGCGAAGGTCCAGAACGCCTTGCCGCGCTTGCGGCCGTGCAGGCGGAACTCGAACGCCACGCCCCGCAGGATCAGCGCCAGCAGCATCAGGATGATCGGCAGGTAGAAGGCCGGCGCGATGATTCCGTAGGCCAGCGGGAAGGCCGCGAACAGGCCGCCCCCGCCGAGCACCAGCCAGGTCTCGTTGCCGTCCCAGACCGGGGCGATGCTGTCCATCATCATGTCCCGCTCGGCCGGCGAGCGGGCGAAGGGGAACAGGATGCCGACCCCGAGGTCGAAGCCGTCGAGCAGCACATAGAGCAGCACCGCGGTCGCGATCAGCCCGGCCCAGATCAGCGGAAGGTCCAGGGTCATCTCAGCCCTCCTTCGGTTCGGCGGGCGCGGCGGCCAGCGGCGACCCGGGCGCGCGGCCGGCGGTCTCGGGCTCCGCCTCGGGCGGCGGTTCGCCGGACGCCGGCCCTCTGGCCATCAGGCGGAGGATGTAGACGGCGCCGGCGCTGAACACGGTTGCGTAGATCACCATGAAGGCCAGCAGGGACGCGCTGACCTGGCCCGCGCCGACAGGCGACACGGAGTCGGCGGTGCGGAGCACGCCGTAGATGGTCCAGGGCTGGCGGCCGACCTCGGCGACGATCCAGCCGGCGATGACGGCGACGAACCCGCTCGGTCCCATGGCCACGGTCGCGCGCAGGAACCAGGTCGCGCGGTCGACGGTCCTGCGCAGGATCATCACCACGCCCCAGATCCCCAGGGCGATCATCGCCAGGCCCAGACCGACCATGACGCGGAACGCCCAGTAGACCAGCCAGACGACAGGCCAGTCCTCGCGCGGGAAGCGGTCGAGGCCGGCCAGGACCTCGCTGCGCGGCACGCCCTGGATCAGGTTGCCGACGCCGGGGATCGCGACCTCGTAGTGCGTCCGGGCGGCGTCGCGGTCGGGGATGCCGGCCAGGCTCTGCGGCTGGTCGGCGCGGGTCTCCCAGTAGGCCTCGATGGCGGCGAGCTTCAGCGGCTGGTGCACCCGCACCACCTCGCCGGAAAGGTGGCCGGCGAACAGCTGCAGCGGCGCGACGATGGCGAACATGCCGATCGCCATGCGCAGCGCCATGCGAGACTCGGGCTGGGCGCTGTCGCGCAGCAGCTGCCAGGCGCTGGCCGCGCCGACGACCAGCGAGGTGGTCAGGAAGGCGGCCAGGGTCATGTGGAGGAAGCGGGAGGGGAAGGTCGGGTTGAAGATCACGCCCCACCAGTCCGTCGCCCGCAGCGAGCCGTCGGCCAGCTGTTCGTAGGCCACGGGGTGCTGCATCCAGCTGTTGGCCGACAGGATCCAGAAGGCGGAGATCAGGGTGCCGATCGCGACCAGCACCGTGGCCGCGAAATGAAGGCGCGGCCCGACCTTTCTCCAGCCGAACAGCATCACCCCCAGGAAGCTGGCCTCGAGGAAGAAGGCGGTCAGCACCTCGAAGGCCAGCAGGGGCCCGATGACCGGCGACGCGACCTTCGAGAATTCGGACCAGTTCGTGCCGAGCTGGTAGCTCATCACCACGCCGGAGACGACGCCCATGCCGAAGCTGATGGCGAAGATCTTCACCCAGAAGAGATAGAGGTTCCGGAAAACCTGCCGCCGGGTCGCGAGCCAGAGTCCCTCGAGCACCGCGAGAAACGCGGCGAGACCGATGGTGAAGCTGGGAAAAATGATGTGGAAGGCGATCGTGAAGGCGAACTGCAGACGCGCGAGGATCAGTGCGTCGAGGTCCATGACCTGCTTGCCCCTCATTCGGACTGGCGACTTCCTGCGCCTGTAACGTCCCGGCCTCAACCACCGATCCAGCGACATCCGGTCGCACGGCCCCTCGATCTGCAACTGAGTTGCAACGGCGGTCAAGAAACGCTACATGCGACGCATTCTCGATCAGGGGCGTCCAACCCGTGTACGTCTGCAACTGCAACGGCATCCGCGAGCGTCAGGTCCGCGCGGCCATCGAGGCCGGCGCCGCCAAGCCGGCCGATGTCTTCCGCGCCCACGGCTGCAAGCCCCAGTGCGCCCGCTGCGTCTGCGAGATGCGCGAGATGATCGAACAGTCGCAGGAACTGCTCGCGCTCGCCGCCGAGTAGCCTCGACACCCCTGCCCCCGAGCCTCTACCACCGGCGTACGGGCTAACCGTCGGAGGGGGACATGGGCATTCAGCATCCGTTGCAGCCGGGCGACCTGCTCGACCGGGGCGGCCGCCTGGCCGAGGCGGGATACGCCACCCGCGAGATCCGCCGCTACCGCCGGTCCGCGATCAGGGCGCATCCCCTGCGCATCAAGGAGTGGGACTACTACGCCGTCCTCAACGACGAGGTCGGCCTGTGCCTGACAGTGGCGGACAACGACTACCTCGGCGTCCTCGCCGTTCACTGGCTGGACTTCAAGGCGCCGAAAGCGCTGCAGGGCGGCGTGATGCTCCCCTTCCCGATGGGGCGGATGGCGCTTCCCGAATCCGCCGACGCCGGCGACATCGTCCAGGTTCACGAGACGCTGTCGCTCGCCTTCCGGCACGCGCCCGGCGGACGCCGGCTGACCGTCGACTTTCCGGGCTTCGCCGGCGGCAAGGGGTTGAAGGGGGAGCTGTTCCTCGCCCAGCCGCCGATGGACCGCATGGTCATCGCCACCCCGTTTCCCGGCGCGCCGCGGGCCTTCTACTACAACCAGAAGATCAACTGCCTGCCGGCCTCCGGCGAGGTGACGGTGGACGGCCGCGACTACCGGTTCGATCCGGCGAGCGCCTTCGGCGTGCTCGACTGGGGCCGGGGCGTCTGGACCTACGACAACACCTGGTACTGGGGATCGGCCTCGGGTCTGCACGAGGGGCGGCCGTTCGGCTTCAACATCGGCCACGGCTTCGGCGACACCTCGGCGGCGACCGAGAACATGGTCTTCCTCGACGGCCGCGCCCACAAGCTGGGCGAGGTCACGTTCCACCTACCAGAGGGCGCCTTCGACGGCGCGCCCTGGCGCTTCACCAGCGACGACGGCCGCTTCGAGATGACCTTCGAGCCGATCATCGACCGGGCCTCGGCCAGCGACGTCTTCGGCCTGGTCCGCTCGATCCAGCACCAGACCTTCGGCCGCTTCAGCGGCCACGTCGTCCTGGACGACGGCTCGCGGCTCGAGATCCGCGACCTGCTCGGCTTCGCCGAGGAGGTCGCGAACCGCTGGTGATCGCAGCGCGCCGGGGTTTTCCCTGAAAGCGCGAGACACTTGCAGACATTGGTGTTGCGGGCGCCCGGACATCCGTTCAGGGTCGAGGCGACTCATCTGTGAAAGGAGAGCGCCATGAAGGGCGATCCCGCGATCATCCGGCTTCTCAACGCCGTCCTGACGAACGAGCTGACGGCCGTGAACCAGTACTTCCTGCACGCGCGGATGTACCAGGACTGGGGCTTCGCCCGGCTCGGCAAGATCACCTACGAAGAGTCGATCGGCGAGATGAAGCACGCCGACAAGCTCATCAAGCGGATCCTGTTCCTGGAGGGGCTGCCCAACCTGCAGGACCTCAAGAAGCTGAAGATCGGCGAGACGGTGCCCGAATGCCTGGCGGCCGACCTGGCGGTCGAGATCGGCGGCCGCGAGGACCTGATCAGGGGCGTGGAAGCGGCGGAGATCGCCCACGACTACGTCAGCCGCCAGATCTTCAAGGAGATCCTGTCCGACACCGAGGAACATATCGATTTCCTCGAGACGCAGCTGTCGCTGGTGAAGTCGCTCGGGGAGCAGAACTACCTGCAGAGCGCGCTCGGCGAGCTGGAGAACGACGGCGGGCACTAGGCCGTCTTGCCCGCCGAACTCCTCCTTCCGTTCCTGGCCGCGGTGCTCCTCGTCGAGCTGACCCCCGGCCCGAACATGGCTTATCTCGCCATCGTCTCCGGCCAGTGGGGACGGCGCGCCGGGCTGGCGACCGTGATCGGGGTCACGGCCGGCCTGTCCGTCTACATGCTGGCCACGGTCTTCGGGCTTTCGCAGCTGGTGCTCCGCGTCGAGTGGATCTACGCGGCGCTGCGCTGGTCCGGCGTCGCCTTCCTGCTGTGGCTGGCCTGGGAGACCTGGCGCGGCGCCTCCGCCGATCCGACCGCCACCGGCGACGGCTCGCCGCGCCCGTTGACGCTGATGACGCGGGGCTTCCTCGCCAACGTCCTCAATCCGAAGGCGGCGCTGTTCTATGTCGGTCTGGTGCCGGGCTTCACCGACCCGGCGCGGGACTTCGCCGGCCAGGCGCTGCTGCTCGGCGCGCTGCACATCGGCGTGAGCATCGCCATCCATGTGACCATCGTCCTGCTGGCGACCCGCGCATCCGGCCTTCTGGCGATCGGCGCCGCCCGGACGGTCCGGCGGACCTTCGCCCTCGCCCTCGTCGCGATCGCCCTGTGGCTGCTCTGGGAGACCCGTCGCTGAGGCCCGGAACCCGCCGAGCGTTTCCCGGTTTCTTGCACAGACAGGGAGATGACCATGGCGTTCGGTGAAGCGGCGCGGGGCGCCATCGACAATCTGGCCAACAGTCGGGGCCGCTCCACCCGGCACCTGCTCATCGGGCTCGGCGTCACCGCCGGCGCCGTTCTGGTCTCGGCGATGATCGCCCGGGCCAATGCGCCGATCCCGGACAACCCGGACGTCGAGGCGGCCTACGACCGGCTGGAGCCGACGCCGCTGCAGCCGCCCCGGTCGGTGTTCGCGGTGATCTGGCCGCCGCTGTTCCTCGCCCTGACCCTCTCGGGCCTGCGCATCTGGAACGCCCAGCCGAGCGCCGCCCGAACCCAGGCGCTGACCCTCTGGGGCGTCGTGCAGGCCCTGAACGCCCTCTGGATGGCGCTGGGTCCCGGACGCCTCGGCGGTCAGATGGCCGCCTCGGTCACCTCACTCGGCGCCTCGGCCGCCTACGCCTGGCGCGCCCGACAGGTCGACGCGCCCGCCGCGAACATGGTCGCCCCCTATGTCGGCTGGGTCGGATTCGCCAACGTCCTGACCGGCGACCTGCTGCGCCGGAACAAGGGCGAGACGATCCATTGAGCCCGCGCCCCTCCCCGCGCTAGCCTCCAGCCCAGGCGGGGGGACGAACGATGGCGAGCGAAGGCGAGGCGCTGAAGACGCGGCACGGGATGGTGATCGGCGGCGCGTCGGTCGGCACCGTGTTCGAATGGTACGACTTCTACCTCTACGGCTCGCTGGCCGGCTTCATCACCAAGCACTTCTTCAGCGGCGTGAACGAGACGACGGGCTACATCTTCGCCCTGCTCGCGTTCGCCGCCGGCTTCGCGGTCCGCCCGCTGGGCGCGGTCGTGTTCGGCCGCCTGGGCGATTTGTGGGGGCGCAAGAACACCTTCCTGGTCACCATGCTGCTGATGGGCCTGTCGACCTTCGTCGTCGGCCTGCTGCCCTCCTATGAGACCATCGGCGTCGCGGCCCCGGTGCTGCTGATCCTGATGCGCCTCGTCCAGGGTATGGCCCTCGGCGGAGAGTACGGCGGGGCGGCCACCTACGTCGCCGAGCATGCGCCGCCCGGGAAGCGCGGCCTCTACACCAGCTTCATCCAGACCACCGCCACGCTCGGCCTGTTCCTGTCGCTGATCGTCATCCTGCTGGTCCGCACCAACATCGGCGAGGACGCGTTCGGCGACTGGGGCTGGCGCGTGCCGTTCCTGGCGTCGATCCTGCTGCTCGGCGTCTCGCTGTGGATCCGCCTGCGGCTCAACGAAAGCCCGGTCTTCCAGAAGATGGTCGACGAGGGCAAGGCGACCAAGAAGCCGCTGGCGGAATCGTTCGGGCGCTGGAGCAACCTCAAGCTTGTGCTGCTGGCGCTCGTCGGCCTGACCGCCGGCCAGGCCGTGGTCTGGTACACGGGCCAGTTCTACGCGCTGTTCTTCCTCGAGAAGATCCTCAAGGTCGACGGCGCCCTGACCAACAGCCTCGTGGCCATCGCGCTGCTGCTCGGCACCCCGTTCTTCATCGTTTTCGGCTGGCTGAGCGACAGGATCGGGCGCAAGCCGATCATCCTCGCCGGCTGCCTGATCGCCGCGATCGCCTACTTCCCGCTGTTCAACCTGCTGACCCAGGCGGCCAATCCTGCCCTGGCGGCGGCGACGGCGCGGGCGCCGGTCACGGTGGTCGCCGACCCCGCGACCTGCAGCTTCCAGTTCGACCCGATCGGCAAGACGCAGTTCCGCTCGTCCTGCGACGTCGCCAAGTCGGCGCTCGCCTCCGCCGGCGTCAGCTACGAGACGACGGCTGCGCCCGCGGGAACCCTGGCCAGCGTCCGCATCGGCGACCGCGCCGTGCCGGCCTTCGAGGGCGCCGGCCTGTCGACCAGGGCCTTCAATGACCAGCAGGCCGCCTGGCGCAAGGTGCTCGGCTCGGCGCTCGGCGAAGCCGGCTATCCGGCGAAGGCGGACAGCGCCCAGGTCAACCGGCCGATGGTCGTCGCCGTGCTGTTCGTCCTCGTGCTGCTGGTGACCATGGTCTACGGCCCGATCGCCGCCGCGCTGGTGGAGATGTTCCCGGCCCGCATCCGCTACACCTCGATGAGCCTGCCCTACCATGTCGGCAACGGCTGGTTCGGCGGCTTCCTGCCGACCACCTCGTTCGCCATGGTCGCCGCCACGGGCAACATCTACTTCGGGCTCTGGTACCCGGTGGTCGTGGCGGGCGTCACGGTCGTGGTCGGCGGGCTGTTGTTGCGCGAGATGAACGGCGCCGACATCGAGGCGTAGCGCCGTCTGGTCCGTCGCGACGAACGCCCCCGTTCGGGGGGCGCGCCCCCTCTGCATCCGTTCTTCACTTGCCAACAGGCGAGCGCATGATCACGCTCCCGTGATCACGAAGTCGTGGAGGTCGTCATGCGCAGATTGGCTCTCACCCTCGCACTCGCCGCGCCGCTTCTGCTGGCGGGCAGCTGCGCCACCCTGAACGAGGACCAGTGCCGCGCCGGAGACTGGGGCGGCATCGGCTACACGGACGGCGCCAACGGCTACAGCGCCGGCCGCTTCGGCGACCATGTGAAGGCCTGCGAGAAGTACGGCATCCTTCCCGACCAGGCGACCTACATGGCCGGTCGCGCCCGGGGTCTGCCCGCCTACTGCAATCCGGGCCGGGGGTTCACCGAAGGACGGCTCGGCCGGGGCTACGGCGGCGTCTGCCCGGCGGAGCTCGAGCGCGGCTTCCAGGCGGGCTACGCCGACGGCCGCGTGGTCTGGGACGCGCAGCAACGGGTCGACCGCGCCGAGAGCGACATCTCCAGCGCCCAGCAGCGCTGGAACGACGCCGACAACCGTCTGCGCGAGGAGGAGCGCCGCCTCGCCGACCCCGCCACGCCGGACGCCGACAAGGCGGCCATCCGCGAGCGGCTCAAGCGCCTGCGCGACGACCGCCGCCAGGCCGACGACGACCTCCGCGAGGCCCGCTACCGCCGCGACGAGGCCGAACGCGAGGTCAACGAGCTCCGCTACCGCTTCGGCCCGACCTACGGAGCGTGGTGAGGATGGCCGGGGACTGCTTCGGGCGATAGCCCGTAGCTGTCCCCTCGACACCGTTCGAAGGCTGCAGAGGGGACAGGAAGCGCGCCCTTCGGGACGCGCCATCCAGTCCCCGGAAAGTCCCTACTCCGCGGCGGCCTTGCTGGCGCCGATCTTCGGGTCCAGCTCGCCGGCGGCGTAGCGCCTGGCCATCACGGCGGTGGACAGCGGCTTGATCTTGCTCGCCCAGCCGGCGGCGCCGAACTGTTCGAAGCGCGCCTGGCAGACCGCGCGCATGGCTTCCTTGGCCGGCTTCAGGTAGGCGCGCGGGTCGAACTCGCCCGGCTTCTCCATCAGCAGTTTGCGGATCGCGCCCGTCATGGCCATGCGGTTGTCGGTGTCGACGTTGATCTTGCGCACGCCGTGCTTGATGCCGCGCTGGATCTCCTCGACCGGCACGCCCCAGGTCTGCGGCATCTTCCCGCCGTAAGCGTTGATGATGTCCTGCAGCTCCTGCGGCACCGAGCTGGAGCCGTGCATCACCAGGTGGGTGTTGGGCAGGCGGCGGTGGATCTCCTCGATCACGTTCATCGCCAGCACGTCGCCGTCCGGCTTGCGGGTGAACTTGTAGGCGCCGTGGCTGGTGCCCATGGCG
>CALKHU010000088.1 GCA_937991555.1 uncultured Caulobacter sp. | reverse complement strand
TGGGCATGCACAAGATCCAGGACCGTCCGATGGCCGTGAACGGCCAGATCGTCATCCGCCCGATGATGTATCTGGCGCTGAGCTATGACCACCGTATCGTCGACGGGCAGGGCGCGGTGACCTTCCTGGTCAAGGTCAAGGAAGCCCTGGAAGACCCGCAGCGCCTGCTGCTGGACGTCTAGACCGTGGCGAGGGACCGGCTCTTCCTGCTGGCGGCCGGGTTCGAGGATCCGGCCATCGACAGCGGCGGCAAGGGCTGGGTCTGCCCGGCCTGCTGTATGGTCGAGGGCTTCCTCGCCGCCTTCCCGCAGGTGCGGGAGGCGCTGGACATCACCTACTACCCGTTCCCGCGGCCCCGGACGGCGATCGTCGACCTCGTCGGCGAGGACCATCAGGGCATGCCGCTGCTGGTGCTGGCCGAGCGGGCCGAAGGCGATGACATCCTGCAGGCGGACGGCCTGAGCTTCATCTCGGCCGAGAAGGCGATCCTGCGACACCTCGCCCGCAAGCACGGGGTCGCCGCGCCGCATCCGTGACGCTGGACGAACCGGCGGGCCGCACGCCAATGTCCGCTCCATGGCCCTGGTCGAAGTCGCGCGCTTTCACACGCTGTCCGAAGCCGAGATCGCAGCCTCGCTGCTGCGATCGGCAGGGATCACGGCCTCGATCGCCGATGCGCACTACGGTTCGGTGTTCTGGCTGGAGCAGAAGGCGCTGGGCGGCTTTCGCCTCAGCGTAGGCGAAGCGGACCTCGCCGACAGCCTCGACATCCTGCGACACAGGCCTGCCGCCGAGCCGCTCGCCGAGGACGACGTGATTCCTCCCTCGATCGAGGCCGGGGATCGCGTCGCCGCGGCCGCGCTGTTGCTGACCGCCGGCCCGGCCGCGGGGTGGCTGGTCGCCGGTCGCCGACGCTTCGGCTTCCTCGCCTCGACTGTCCTGTGGGTCCTTCTGATCGGACTGGCCTTCAGCGGACTGGTCATCGGACTGTCCTGGATCGGAGCGCTGACAGGCCTGTAGCGGGCGCACAGCGAGCGGCTTGTCGCGCCGCGATCTGGCCGCCTAAGGTGACCGGGCGCGGGAGGGCCGGATGCAGCGCGACAACCGCAACCCGATCGTCGAGGGCCCGCCGAGGTTCCGTTGGCCGTGGAGTGGGGGGACCGACCTCGAGATCGGCTCGCGCCCGATCCCGGGATTCGGGGACAGCACCGTCGACAGGCCCGCCCGCGCGGCCAGCATCCGGCAGGCGCGGGTGCGCCGCGCCCTGCAACCGGCGACGGCCGGACCGCCAGCCGCGTCGGGCCTGAGGGCGCTTCCGGTCCAGGCGGTCATCCTCGTGGCCCTCGCCTACCATCTGCTCGGGCCAGCGGCGGCGCTGCTCACCGGGTCGGACACCGGCGCGCGCGGACTGCTCTCGCTGGTCGAGATGGTCATGCCCACCTTCGGCGCGCTGGACCCCGCCCGCTGGCTGGTTCCTGGCGCCGCCGCCTGGATGTGGCAGCCGCTGCTGGCGGTCGGCGGCGCGGCGTTCTTGCGGCTGACGGCGCTCAGAACCGCCAGGCGCGACCCGCTGGGGGCGATCTGGATCGCCGCCGCGGCGGCGGCCGTCGACACGGCGACCTGGATCTTCATGGGCGTGAAGCTGACCGGAACCGCCTTCACGGGCGAAGAGGCGGAGGCGCTGGTCACGTTGCTGAAGATCGAGGGCGGCGCGCTGCTGGTCCTGTTTTTCATCCTCGCGCCGACCGGCAGGAAGCGCCTCGGCCAGACCGAGGCCGACTGACAGGGCGTCGCCCGACGCCGATTTCCGACCCGGCGCGGTTGACCTAGGGACGCGGCGCCTTAAACCGCCTCGCACGAGCGCGACCGGGCGCCCATATCCCGTTCGCATCCCCAGCGAGACAAGGTTTCCAGACCCATGGCCCAGTACGACGTCATCATCATCGGAGGCGGCCCCGGCGGCTACAATGCGGCGATCCGCGCGGGGCAGCTGGGTCTCAAGGTCGCTTGTGTCGAAGGGCGCGAGACGCTGGGCGGCACCTGCCTGAACGTCGGCTGCATGCCGTCCAAGGCGCTGCTGCATGCGTCGGAACTCTACGAAGCCGCGACCGGCGGCGAGTTCGCCAAGCTCGGCATCGAGGTCGCCCCGAAGCTCAACCTCGGCCAGATGATGGCCCAGAAGGCCGAGAGCGTGACGGCGCTGACCAAGGGCATCGAGTTCCTGTTCAAGAAGAACAAGGTCGACTGGCTGAAGGGCTGGGGCCGCATCGACGGGCCGGGCAAGGTGGTCGTGAAGGCCGCGGACGGTTCGGAGACGTTGTACGAGGCGAAGAACATCGTCATCGCGACCGGCTCGGAGCCGACGCCGTTGCCGGGGGTCGAGGTCGACAACCAGCGCATCCTGGACTCCACCGGCGCCCTGTCGCTGCCTGAAGTGCCCAAGTCGCTGGTGGTGATCGGCGCCGGCGTGATCGGGCTCGAGCTCGGTTCGGTCTGGCGCCGCCTGGGCGCGGAGGTGACGGTGGTCGAGTTCCTCGACCGTATCGTTCCGGGAACGGACGAGGAGACGGCCAAGACCTTCCAGCGCTCGCTGACCAAGCAGGGCATGAAGTTCAGGCTGGGCAGCAAGGTCACGGGCGCCAGGAACACCGGCAAGGCCGTCGAGCTCACCGTCGAGCCGGTCGCCGGCGGCGCGGCCGAGACGCTTGTCGCCGATTACGTCCTCGTCGCCATCGGCCGCCGTCCCTACACGAAGGGCCTGGGCCTGGAGACCGTCGGCATCACGCCGGACAAGCGCGGCGTCATCGCCAACGACCACTTCAAGACCGGCGTGGGCGGCGTCTGGGTCGTCGGCGACGTGACCACCGGCCCGATGCTGGCCCACAAGGCCGAGGACGAGGGCGTCGCCTGCATCGAGCTGATCGCGGGCAAGGCGGGCCACGTGAACTACGGCCTCATTCCGGGCGTGATCTACACGGCTCCGGAGGTCGCCACGGTCGGCAAGACCGAGGAGGAACTGAAGGCCGAGGGCGTCGCCTACAAGGTCGGCAAGTTCCCGTTCAGCGCCAACAGTCGCGCCAAGATCAACCATGAGGGCGAGGGCTTCGTGAAGGTTCTGGCCGACGCGAAGACCGACCGCATTCTCGGCGTCCACATGATCGGCCCGAATGTGGGCGATATGATCGCCGAGTACTGCGTGGCCATGGAGTTCGCCGGCGCCAGCGAGGACGTCGCGCGCACCTGCCACCCGCACCCCACCCGCTCCGAAGCCCTGCGGCAGGCGGCGATGGGAGTCGAGGGCTGGACGATGCAGGCCTGAGCCTGGTCCGGGACGTCCGGTCCGGGCCCACGGGCGAACGCTGACTGCGGGCGACCGTCGGCCCCCCGACAGACAACCCCGTCGCGGACCGGTAGCGCCCTTGGAGCGGCGCTCCCCGGTTCGGGTGATTTCGCCCTCGCCGCCGAGCCATTAGGCTGTGCGAACAGACGTGGGGGAGTTCCATGGCCGACGGCCGAACCTACCGGGACCCGGAGATCGCGGGCGTGCGCGCCCTGCTGGCGTCCATGCCGAACACCGAGACGGGCCAGGATGACTGGACGACCCGCCGCGCCGGCATTGACGGATTCGGGGACATGCAGCCGTTGCCGGACGGCGTGGCGGTCGAGACCCTCGACATCGCCGGTCTCGCCGCCGAGCGGCTGACGCCGTCCGGAGCTGAAGACGGACGGGCGCTGCTCTATCTGCACGGCGGCGGCTACTGCATCGGCAGCCCGCGCAGCCACAGGGGGCTGGCCGCCAACCTGGCTGCGGCCATCGGCTGTTTCGCCCTCGTTCCCGATTACCGGCTGGCCCCGGAACACCGCTTCCCCGCCGCCGTCGACGATGCGGTGAAGGCCTATCGTCACCTGCTGGGCGAGGGGATCGAGCCGGCCCGTATCGTCATCGCGGGCGACAGCGCCGGCGGCGGGCTGACCTTCGCCGCCGCCATCGCCATCCGCGACGGCGGCCTGCCGCAGCCCGGCTGCCTGTTCGGCATCAGCCCCTGGGTCAACCTCGGCCAGACCGGCGCCGCCTATGCCGCCGTGCTGGACGATCCGATGCTGACCCGCGAGGGCCTGCAGGCCTTCGCCGACGCCTATCTGCAGGGCGAGGGGCCTCATCATCCGCTGGCCAGCCCGGCGCTGGCCGATCTTCACGGTCTGCCGCCGATGCTGCTGCACGCGGGCGGCGCGGAGATCCTGGCCTCTGACACGGCCCTGCTCGCCGAACGCGCGGGCCTCGCCGGCGTCGAGGTGCGCGCCGAGATCTGGCCGGAGATGATCCACGTCTGGCACGCTTTCGCCCCCTGGCTCGGCGCCGGCCGGCGGGCCGTGGACGAGGCGGCGGCCTGGATCAGGGGCAGGCTGGCCTGAGGCGCTCCCGCGTCTACGCCCGCGGATGCGCCTTGCCGTAGGCCGCCAGCAGTCCCTCGGCGTCCACCGCCGTGTACTTCTGCGTCGTCGACAGGCTGGCGTGGCCGAGCAGCTCCTGGATCGAGCGCAGGTCGGCCCCCGCGCCCAGCAGGTGGGTCGCGAAGCTGTGGCGCAGCGCGTGCGGCGTGGCCCGGTCCGAGAGGCCCAGGCGGCCGCGCAGGATCTGCATCCGCGCCTGGACGTGGCGGGGCGACAGCGGCCCCCCGCGCGGGGCGCGAAACAGCGGCTCGTCCGGCGACAGGGCGAAGGGCAGGGCCGCGAGGTAGGCGTCGACCGCCTCGCGCACCGCCGGCAACACCGGCACGATCCGCGTCTTGGAGCCCTTGCCGAGGATGCGAAGCTGCTCGCCCAGGGGCGCGTCGGACCGCTTCAGGCCCAGCGCCTCGCTGATGCGCAGGCCGCAGCCCCAGAGCAGGGTCAGCACCGCTTCGTCGCGCGCCGCTTCCCAGTCCTCGCGGTCGGGATCGAGGGACGCTTCCCCGATCAGGCCGCGCGCATCGTCCTCGCTGACCGGGCGCGGCGCGCCGGGCTTGACGCGGGGCCCCCGGACCAGGGTCAGGGCCGGGTTGGCGACCCCGTGGCGGCGGTCGAGGAAGCCATGGAAGCCGCGGATGGCGGACAGCGCCTGCGACACCGAACGCGCCGACAGCGGCCGCTCGCCGTCGCGCCGGTGGGCGAGGTAGGCGCGGACCTCGGCCGGGGTGACAGAGGCCATGTCCGACAGGGTCAGCGCTTCGCCGCGATGCCGCTCGAGAAAGGTGATGTACGGCGACACGCCGCCCAGATAGGCCTCGACCGTGCGCGGCGAGGCGCGCCGTTCGTTGGCGAGGTGGTCCAGCCAGGCGGCGAGCCCCTCGCGGGCTGTGGTCACAGGACCGGCCATCGCTCCGCCGTGCGTTCGACCACGCGGGCCAGGAAGGCGACCAGTTCTGCGCCCATGTCCTCGGTGAAGCCCTTCTCGTCGGGCGAACCGAAGGCCAGGACGCCCTGGCGCGCGGGCTCCCAAAGGGCGACGCGGACCAGCGCCATCGACCGCACCTGCTCGGCCCGGGCGCCGAACAGGCCGCGCGAGGGCGCGTGGAAGCCCATCCGGTGCAGGCGGCGTTCGCCCAGGATCAGATCGGTCTGGCCTTCGACGAGGGCGTACCATCCCGCCGGAACCCGCTCGGGGCCTTCCAGCGCCAAGGTCGCGCCGGCGAGGCCGAAGCGGAGCGTCGCCATGTCGTCGATGCGGCGCGCCAGGTCGGAGTGGTTGCGGGCCTCGAGCAGGTCGATGACCGCGGCGTGGGTCTGGGCCTGGGCGGCGAAGTTGGCGCGGGCGGTGGCCTCGAGCTGCTTGCGGGCGCGGCTTTCCCGCTTGTGGGCGGCGTGGACGCGGGCCAGGGCGGCGGGCCCGAAGTCGACGAGATTGGCCGCGTCGACGCGCAGCCCCAGGTCAGCCAGGAGCTCGGCGTCGTCGCGGATGAGATAGGGATGTTCCCGGAGCACCCGGCGCAGGTCGTCCGCCGCCGATTCCTTCCGCTTCGCGTCAGACATGTCCGCCCCCGAACAGACCGTTCCGCAGGGCGGTTCTGCCCTACAGGATCGACTGGCCGGTCTTCGCCCAGTCGCTCAGGAACTGTTGAAGCCCAGTCTCGGTTAACGGGTGCTTGAAGAGCGCCTCGAAGACGGCGGGCGGGATGGTCGCGCAGTCGGCGCCGGCGAGGGCGGCCTCGGTGACATGCTGCGGCGTGCGGATCGAGGCGGCGAGGATCTCGGTGTCGAAGCCGTAGTTGTCGTAGACGGCGCGGATCGCGTTGATCAGCTCCATGCCCGAGCCCGGGGTCTGGTCGTCCAGGCGGCCGATGAACGGCGAGACATAGGTCGCGCCCGCCTTGGCGGCGAGCAGAGCCTGGGCGGCCGAGAAACAGAGGGTGACGTTGGTCTGGATGCCCTCGCGCGCGAACTGGGCGGTGGCCACCAGGCCGGCGCGGGTCAGCGGGACCTTGACCACGACATTGGTGGCGATGCCGGCCAGCTTGCGGCCCTCGGCCAGCATGCCTTCGGCGTCGGTCGCGACGGCTTCTGCGCTGACGGGGCCCTCGACGATGTCGCAGATCTCGGCGATGACCTCGGTCATCGGCCGGCCGGATTTCGCGATCAGCGTCGGATTGGTCGTGACGCCGTCCACGAGGCCGGTGGCGGCGAGGTCCCGCAGGACGACGGTGTCGGTGGTGTCGAGAAACAGCTGCATGGGATCGCTTTTAGCGGCTCAATCGGCCATGGACCACCTGTGACCCGCATCGCCTCGATCCTTCTGCCGATGCCGCTGCCGGAGGCGTTCGACTACGCCGAGCCGGAAGGGATGGGCCTCGCCGTCGGCGACCATGTCGCCGTGCCCCTGGGACCGCGCACCGCGCGCGGCGTGGTGAGCGCGCTCCGCGAGGCGGCGGGCGGCAACCGGCCGCTCAAGCCGGTGCTCGAGAAGCTCGACGATCCGCCGCTGCCGCCGACGACGCTGAGATTCGTCGAATGGGCGGCGAAGTATTCCGTCGAGGCGCCCGGCCAGCCGCTGGCCATGGCGCTGCGCGGGCTGCGGGCCCCGAGGCCGAAGCCGGTCAGGCTGCTCCGCGCCACCGGAGTGCAGCCGGGTCGGCTGACGCCGGCGCGCCAGAGAGTGATCGAGGCCGCCATCGCGCCGATGACCGGCCCAGAACTGGCCGAGGCGGCGGGCGTGTCCGCCGGCGTCGTGAAGGGCCTGCTCGACGAAAGGGTGCTCGAGGTCGAGCTGCGGGTTCCGGAAGTCCGGTTTGATCCGCTCGACTGGACCATGCCGGGTCCCGACCTCAATCCCGGACAGCGCGCGGCGGCCGAGGTGCTGACGGACATGGTCCGCGCGGGCGGCTTCCAGGCGGCGCTGCTCGACGGGGTGACCGGCTCAGGCAAGACCGAGGTCTATCTGGAGGCCGTTGCAGCGGCTCTCGCCGCGGACCCCGCCGCCCAGGTGCTGGTCCTGCTGCCGGAGATCGCGCTGACCCAGGCGGTTCTGCGGCGGTTCGAGGCCCGCTTCGGCGGCCGGCCGGTCGAGTGGCATTCCGCCGTGCCGCCGCCGCTGCGCCGCAAGGCCTGGGAAGGCGTCGCGTCAGGCCAGGCGCGGATCGTGGTCGGCGCCCGGTCGGCGCTGTTCCTGCCCTATCGCGACCTGCGGCTGATCGTCGTCGACGAGGAGCACGACAGCTCCTTCAAGCAGGAAGAGGGCTTCATCTACCATGCGCGCGACATGGCCGTCGCCCGGGCGCATATCGAGAAGTGCGCCATCGTGCTGGCGTCCGCCACGCCGTCGCTCGAGACACTCTGGAACGCCCGCCAGGGTCGGTATCGCTGGCTGAAGCTCGCCGCGCGTCACGGCGCCTCGCGCCTGCCCGACGTCGAGCTGATCGACATGCGCGAGCACCCGCCCGAGACCGGCCGCTGGCTGTCGCGACCGCTGGTCGAGGCGATGGCGGAGACCTTCGCGCGCGGGGAGCAGACGCTGCTGTTCCTGAACCGTCGCGGCTATGCGCCGCTTGTCCTGTGCAAGGCCTGCGGCGAGCGGATGAAGGCCCCCGACACCGACAGCTGGCTGGTCGAGCACCGCTACACCGGCAGGCTGGTCTGCCACCTGACCGGGTTCTCAATGCCGAGGCCGGACAGGTGTCCGCACTGCGGCGCGAAGGACAGCCTGGTCGCGATCGGCCCCGGCGTGGAGCGTGTCGAGGAAGAGGTGCGGGCGCTTTTCCCGCAGGCCCGCGTGGCGGTGTTCTCGTCGGACACGGTGTTCGACGCCGAGGGCGCGCGGTCGCTCGTGCAGGCGATGGCGGAGGGCGAGATCGACGTGCTGGTCGCCACCCAGGCGGCGGCCAAGGGACACGACTTCCCGCTCCTGACGCTGGTCGGGGTGGTCGACGCGGACCTCGGGCTGCGGGGGGGCGACCTGCGGGCCGGGGAGCGGACCTTCCAGCTGCTCGCCCAGGCCAGCGGTCGGGCCGGGCGCCGGGACCGGCCGGGCCGGGCGCTGCTCCAGACCTATGCGCCGGAGCATCCGGTGATGCAGGCCCTGCGCGCCCAGGACCGCGACGCCTTCGTCGAGGCCGAGATGGAGGCGCGCGAGATGGCGACCCTGCCGCCGTTCGGGCGGCTCGCCGCAGTGATCGTGTCGGGACCCGATCCGGCGGCGCTGGAACTGTACGTGCGGCAGCTGGCCTCGGTCGTTCCCAACGCCGACGGAGTCGACGTCTTTGGTCCGGCCGACGCGCCGCTGGCGCTGGTGCGCGGGCGCCGCCGCAAGCGGTTCCTTGTCCGCGCCGACCGCACCGTCGACCTTCAGGGATTCCTCGCCGCCTGGCGGGCGCGGGCCCGGCCGCCCGGCCAGATCCGGGTCACCCTGGACGTCGATCCCTACAGCTTCCTGTAAGGCGCCCGGGGACCGGAGAACGCGGGCGGCCGGCCCGCGCTTCCGGCGTCCCTGTCCGTCAGTGGCCCTGCGGCGCGACGCCGCCGGACGCCTCCTTCAGGGCGGCGGCCTTACGGGCGGCGCTCCTGCGGGACCACATGTTCAGGCCCTCGACCAGCGCCGAGAAGGCCATGGCGGCGTAGATGTAGCCCTTGGGCACGTGCACGCCGAAGCCGTCGGCGATCAGCACCAGGCCGATCATCAGCAGGAAGCCGAGCGCCAGCATCACCACGGTCGGGTTGTTGTGGATGAAGTTCGCCAGCGGGTCGGCCGCGAGGAACATGCAGGCCACCGCAATGACGACGGCGATGACCATGATCGGAACATGCTCGGTCATGCCGACGGCGGTCAGGATCGAATCGACCGAGAAGACCAGGTCGAGCAGCAGGATCTGGAAGATCGCCGCGCCGAAGTTGGCGACCACCGGCGCCTTCTTGTCGAGGACGTCGTCGGTCGGCGTGGGATCGACCGAGTGGTGGATCTCCTTGGTCGCCTTCCACAGCAGGAAGAGGCCGCCGGCGATCAGGATCAGGTCGCGCCAGGAGAAGGCCGTGTCGAACGTCGGCTCGCCGTGCTCGCCCGCGGGTCCGGTGATTCCCAGGTCGAACACCGGCTCCTTGAGGCCCACCAGCCAGGCGATCGAGAACAGCAGGCCGATCCGCATCAGCAGCGCCAGCGACAGGCCGATCCGGCGCGCCCGCTGACGCTGCGCCTCGGGCAGCTTGTTCGAGAGGATCGAGATGAAGACGAGGTTGTCGATGCCGAGGACGACTTCCATCACCACTAGGGTGATCAGCGCCGCCCAGGCGGCGGGGTCCGTAAGGAGGTGAGCGAAGCTGTCCATGGGGATGAGTGACCTTCACGTCTGGTGAACCTGGTTCGGCCTATGTAGCGAACAACGCGCCAGGATGAACCGGTTTCAATCGTTTCCTCCGGAGCGCGACTCGCATTCGCCCGGAGCGGCGCCCTGCCGGCGCCGCGACGGACAGGAGACCGCCATGCCCGACGGCGCGAACATCCGGCCGCTCACCTCGCTGCGTTTTTTCGCGGCGCTGTGGGTCGTGCTCTACCACTACTGGCCCAAGCTCGACGTCGGCTTCACGCCGCAGCTGGTCGAGAAGGGCTACCTGGGTGTGGAGCTGTTCTTCACCCTGTCAGGCTTCATCCTCTGCCACGTCTATCTCAGCGCCTTCGGCGAGGGGCGCTTCCGGTACGGCGACTTCCTCTGGAACCGGCTGGCCCGGGTCTATCCGCTGCACCTGGCCACCCTGCTCGGCATGATCGCGCTGGGCGTCGTCGCGGGCCTGGCCGGGTTCGCGGTCGACGCCGACCTGCTTCGCTGGGACGCCCTGCCGGCCAATCTGCTGCTGCTACAGGCCTGGGGCCTCGCGCCGGCGGCTGCTTTCAACCATCCCTCCTGGTCGATTTCGGCCGAGTGGTTCGCCTATCTGACATTCCCGCTGTTCGCCTGGCTGGCCTGGCGGCTGCGCGGGCGGGCCTGGATCTTCGCCGGCCTGGTCATCGCCAGCCTAGTCGTCCTGTACCCGGCCTTCGAGCGCCTCGCCGGCCTCTCCCTGACCCAGGCGACGATCCACTGGGGGGCTTTGCGGATCGTCCCCTGCTTCGCCCTGGGCTGCGCGATGCACGCCCTGTGGAAATCCGGCGCGGTGCGAAACCTCGGCGCGGCCGCGCTGGGCGCCGCATTTTCGGGCGCCGGCCTGCTCGTCGCGGCGGCGACGGGGGCGCCCGACGTCCTGTGCGTGATCGCCTTCGGCGCCCTCATCCTGTGCCTGGCGGGCCTCGCGCAACACGGCTCCCGCTTCGCCTCGCAGCCGGGCTTCGTGTATCTGGGCGAGATCAGCTATTCGACCTACATGATCTGCGTGCCGTGGAAGATCATCTTCGTGAATGCAGCCGCGAAAGCCCTGAATCTACCGTCTGAAAAGCTTCCGCTGGGCCTGTGGATAATCTTCCTGGCCAGCGTGGTTCCACTGTCGGCGGCCTCGTATCATCTGATCGAGAAACCAGCCCGCGCCCGGATGAAACTCTGGGCCGACTCATGGCGCACGCGACGCGACGCCGCGGCGACAGCGTGAAAAGACTCTTTTCATTCGTGCGTGAGATGAGTATCCCCTCACCTTCAGTACCACGGGGGAGCGCTCCTGATGCGTCAACGGAAGAGGACCATCTTCGGTTCCTTGGCCGCCGCAGCGGTGATCAGCCTTACGCCCACGGCTAACGCCCTGGCAGACATCTACTGGCAATGCGTGCCCTTCGCGCGTCTGCTGTCCGGCATCCAGATCTACGGCGACGCCCGCACGTGGTGGGGTCAGGCCGTCGGCAAGTACGAGACCGGCCGCATGCCGCGCATGGGCGCGGTGCTGGCCTTCAAGCCGACCGAGCGCATGCAGCTGGGCCACGTGGCCGTGGTCAGCCGCCTCGTCACTGACCGCGTCATCCAGATCACCCACGCCAACTGGTCCCGTATCGGCGGCGCCCGCGGGCAGATCGAGACCGACGTCACGGTGATCGATGTGTCGCCGGTCGGCGACTGGTCGATGGTCAAGGTCTGGTACGACCCGATCCGCGACCTCGGCACCTCGGTCTATCCGACGCACGGTTTCATCTACCAGAACGCCCAGGCCCAGCGCATCGCGCAGACCGATCCGCGCTACTGGTCGGCCCAGGGGGTCACCATGGCCCGCGCCGCCGCCAGCCAGACCGCCGGCGGCGTCGGGCCGCTGCCCTCGCCTCTGGGCGTGGTCAACCAGGCCGCCGACGCCACCGACCGGATCGCCGCCCTGATCGCGGCCGCCACCGGCCAGGCTGACGGGCAGGACTGATCGCAGCACATTGACCCGGTCGCCGGTCCGCGCCATCGAAGGCGCGGACTGACGGATCGCGCGCGCATGCTCAGGGTTCTTCGAAAGGGCGGAGGCGGCCTCCAGGAGGTCGGCGAAGGCGATCCCGCCTGGTCGCTGCCCGCCGACGCCGCCTGGATCGACCTGCTCGAGCCCACCCGCGACGAGGAGCTGGCCGCCGAGAAGGGGCTCGGGATCCTGCTGCCGACCCGGGAGGAGATGGCCGAGATCGAGGTCTCGTCCCGTCTCTACGCCGAGGACGGCGCACATTTCATGACGGCCTTCGTGCTGGTCGGCGCCGACGACGAGACGCCCGCGCTCGCGCCGGTCACCTTCGTGCTCGCAGGCGGCAAGCTGGTCACCATCCGCTACGTCCGGCCCAAGGCCTTCGAGGCCTACGTCAACCAGGCCCTGCGCGACGCCGACTTCTGCACCGGCGGCGTCAGCGCCTTCCTGGGCTTGCTCGATGCGCTGGTGGATCGCCTGGCGGACATCCTGGAGCGCATCTCGATCGAGGTCGACGAGGCGTCGGGCGACATCTTCCGCCCCGACCGCAAGGGCGGCTTCAAGCCTATCCTTCGTCGCCTCGGGCGGAGCCAGTCGGTGACCGCAAAGGCGCGAAGCAGCCTGGTCAGCCTTGCGCGCCTGGTCTCCTTCGCGGCCCTGGCGGACGACATCGCCAGCCTGAAGGACAACCGCGAGCGACTGCGGTCGCTGCAAAGGGATATCCAGTCGCTGACCGACCACTCGGCCTACCTGACCGAAAACGTGACCTTCCTGCTGGATTCGGCGACGGCCCTGATCAACACCGACCAGAACGAGATCATGAAGGTGTTCTCGGTCTGGGCCGTGGTCCTGATGCCGCCGACGCTGATCGGGTCGATCTACGGGATGAACTTCGACCACATGCCGGAACTGCAGTCGCCGCTGGGCTATCCGCTGGCGCTGACGGCGATGATCGCGGCGATGGCGGTCCCGCTTTGGTGGTTCCGTAGAAAAGGCTGGCTCTGAAACCTCGGTTTCGGGAATTTCACACCATCCATTAAGGCCGGTGCGACAAAACTGCGCAGGGGAGCCCTCGCCGCCAGATGTCCGCTGATCCGCCAAACCTCGTCCGGAGTTACGACTTCGGAACCGTCCGCAAGGTGCTGGATGCGCATGCGCGCTACCTGTCCGGCCGCAGCGGCGGCGCCCGGGCCAGCCTCAACTACGCCGATCTCTCCAACATGGAGCTGGACGGCTTCGACCTGACGGAGGCCGACCTGACCGGGGCCTGGCTGAACGGCGCCAGCCTGAAGGGAGCCCGCCTTCACAGGGCGACCATGTTCGGCTGCGACCTGCGCGAGACGGATATGCGCCAGGCCGACCTCAGCGCCGCCGACCTGCGCGGCGCCTGCCTGCGCGGCGCCAACCTGGCCGGGGCCAACCTCGCCGGCTGCGATCTGCGCGAGGGGCGGATCGCACTGCAGGGCGGCGGGGCCGGCTGGCGGGTGCTCAAGCACGATCGCAAGCCCGGCGAACTGGACTACGCCCTGGTCCAGGGCGCGAACATGACCGGCGTCCAGATGTCGGGCGGCAGCGAGCTTGCCGCGGACCTGACGGACGTCGACCTGCGCGGGGCCTGCCTGAGCGGCGCCAAGCTGGTCAACGCGGTGCTCGACGGCGCCGACCTGAGCAACGCCGACATCTTCGGCAGCGACCTGTCCGGGGCCTCCCTGAAGCAGGCGGTGCTGGTCGGGGTCAAGCTGGGCGACGCCAACCTCGACAAGGCGGACCTGGCCGACGCCCTGACGGCCCCGCCGGCGATCATCTACGTCGATGACACCCCGCTGCAGGACCTGCTCGGCGACCATGAGCGCTTCTGCGACACGGACGGCCGCGAAGGACGGGCGATGAAGGTCGCCCGCGTCGACTTCCGCCCCCTGCGGCAACTGCGCGGCCGACGCCTCAGCGGTCTGGGCGCGGCGCGGTCGGTCTTCTACGGCATGAACCTGGAAGGCGTCGCGCTCCAGGGCGCGGATCTCACCGGCGCCGACTTCCGCAGCGCCTCGCTGAAGGGAGCCGACCTGCGCGGCGCCAAGCTGGTCGGCGCCCAGATGCAGAAGGTCGACCTGCGCGGCGCGCGCCTCGGACCGCTGATGATCGCCGAGGGACGCTTCCTGCGGACCGACATGACCCGGGCCGTCCTGCGCGGGGCCGACCTTCGCGGCGCCCAGGCGCAGAAGGTCCGGCTGCTCGAGGCCGATCTCGCCGGCGCGCGGCTGGAGGACGCCGATCTCCGCGACGCGGAGCGCGAAGGCTAGCGACCGCTTCCCCCGGACTTCCGGCTGCGGCAGATTGCCGACGTCCGGACGCGGCTGGAGCAGGCGGCATGACCATCACCGACGAGATGCTGATCGCCTACCTGGGCGGCAAGCTGGCGGAGGCCGACCGCCTGAAGGTCGAGGCCGCGGTGGCCAGCGATCCTGCCGTCGCCGAACGGCTTCGCCGCCACCGGGAGGTCGGAGCGATGATCCAGGACGCCATCTCGGCCGGCGGGCGACAGGCCGCGCGCCGCCGGGGCGCGGACCACCCCGCGCCGGTCGTGTCGCTGGCGGACGCCCGCAAGACCCGCGAGACCCCCGCGCCCAGGCCGACGCCGATCCCGCGCAGGCCGCTTGACCCGCGCTGGGGCGTCCTCGTGCTGGGCCTGCTGCTGGGTCTCGCGGCGGGGTTCTTCGCGCCGCGCCCGAACACCAGCCTCATCGACGGCGACATGACCGCGAGGGGCGCGCTGGCCGCCACGCTCGAGACAAGACTCGCCGCCGAGCAGAAGCAGAAGGCTCCCGTGCGCATCCTGGCAACCTACCGGGGGCCGGCGGGCGTTTGGTGCCGCGGGTTCTCGACCGCCAAGGGGCTGTCCGGCCTCGCCTGCCGGAGCGGAGACGGCTGGCGGGTGGTGATGAGCGAACTCGGCGCGACCCCGCCGTCGGCCGCGCAGGCGGCCGCCGTCGAGGCGCTTCGGCTCGGCCCGCCGGTCGACACAGCCGCCGAGCGGGCAGGTCGCACCGCGGCCTGGCGCTAGAGTCCGCGCCGGAGCGGCAGCAGGTCCGGGAACACCGGGTCGCGCTTCTCGGCCTTGGCCTTGAAGGTCTCCGCCATGTGCGGACCGGAGAACATGCCGACCTGCCAGAGGGCGATATAGTCCAGCGCATCCTTGATCGTGTGATCGCGGGCGTAGTTGATCATCACCTTGCTGCCGGCGACCGCCAGCGGGGACTTGCTGGCGATCTCGCGGGCGGTGGCCAGGGCGTGGGCGACAACGGCGTCGTGATCGGGCAGCACCTCGTTGACCAGCCCGATCTCGCGGGCCCTGTGCGCGGGCAGGCGGCGGCCGGTGTAGGCCAGCTCGCGCACCCAGCCCTCGGGGATCAGCTTGCACAGGCGCGGGAAGGTGCCGACGTCGGCGGTCATGCCGATGTTGATCTCCATGATCGTGAAGAAGGCGTCCTCGGTGCAGTAGCGGATGTCGCAGGCGCTGGTGAAATCCACGGCCCCGCCGATGCAGCCGCCGTGGATCGCCGCGATCACCGGCATCCGCGCCTCGTCCAGGCAGGTGAAGGTGTCCTGCAGATGATGGACATGGCGGCGGAAGCTCTCGCCGGCCACGTGGCGGTCGACCGGCGCCCCGTCGCGGTCGCCGACGTTGGCGAACACCGACAGGTCCATGCCGGCGCAGAAATGCTTGCCGGTCGAGGAGATCACGATGCAGCGCGCGCGGGCGTTGTCGTCGATGTCCTTCACGATCGCCGGCAGTTCGCGCCAGAAGTCCTTGTTCATGGTGTTCATCGCCTCGGGCCGCGTCATGCGGATGTGGGCGACGTGATCCTCGATGGTGACCTCGAAGCAGTTCCACTGGGTCTCGGCGGCCGAGACAGGGGCGTGAGCGGTCATGATCTTCCTCCCGTTTCCCGCAGTGTCGCGCCTTGACCCCGGGAAAGCCAAGACCCCCGAAATGGAGGGCGCGCCGCCGCCCCGGCCATGCTGAAAGCCAGGCATGGACGCAATCGACATCGCCGCCCGCCTGATCGGCGCCTTCTACGTCTTCGGGGGGGTGATCGCCCTGCACGCCATCGCCCGGGACGCCCTGCTCGACAAGGCGATCGCCTCGATCACCCTGAGCGACGAGAACCCGGACGAGGCGCTGAAGCGCCGCATCCTGACCGTGGCCTCCTTGCTGACGGCGGTCAGCGGCGGCGCGCTCGTGCTGATGGCCGGCGTCGCGCCGTGGCTGTTCCTGCTGAACCTCATCTGCCAGGCCGGCTGGCTGGCCTACGCCCGCAAGCGGTTCCCGCCGGCCGACGAGGACGAGGGACGCGGTCGTCGGCAGGTCGCCAACGCGGCGCTGGTCTGGGCCGTCATCACCGCGATCGTGATCTGGCTGGATTTCGACGGCAGGCTCGGGTCGCCGGCCGACCCGTGGCCGCCGCTCATGCTCGCCGCCGGGGGTCTGGGCCTTCTGGTCTGGATCGCGCGACACCTCGCGTGGAAACCCGCGCGGGCGCCTGCCTTCGAGACCGATGAGCCTGAGTCGGCGGAGCCTCCGGCGCGGGTCAGGCTGTCGCTGCGCTACGGCTACCAGACGTTCTGGGACGCCGACGACGGCCGCGCGCTGAACCCCTATGACCATCTTCCCACGGACCTCGCCACGCGCCTGCTGGTCTGGGAGGACCGGTTCCACGTCGCGGTCGACCCTGCCGACCCTGACGCCGGCCCCCGGTTCTCGCCCGAGGAAGCCCTCGCCCACGCCGCCGAGGGCAGGGCGATCGCGGCCGAGCTGACCGCCATCTTCGGCGAGGGCGCGGTCGAGGGACCCGTCCTCGAGGCCGCGCCCGCATGGCCCGATCAGACCCGCCTGAGAACGCGCCGCACAATGTCGTGAGGACGACATAGCGGCGGAGGTCCGGAGCGTGCTTTCGGCGAGCGGCGGTATAACCTGAGGGACGAGACCCTTGACCACACGGAGCCCGCCCATGCGCGCCGCCATCACCGCCTCGATCTTCATCGCCGCCGCGGCGACCGTCGTTCCCGGAGCCGCGCAGGCGCGCGGGATCTTCGGCTGCGACGCCGACGGCAAGAAGCAGGAAGGCGGCGCGGTGATCGGCGCGATCATCGGCGGCGTCGTCGGCAACAAGCTCGCCAAGGATGACCGCGCGCTCGGCACGATCATCGGGGCCGGCATCGGCGCCGCGGCCGGCTCCGCCATCGGTTGCAAGATGCAGGAAGCCGACCGGAAGAAGGCCGAAGCGGCGCTCGAGGAAGCCTTGCGAACCGGCCGCGCCGCCAACTGGCGCAATCCCGAGACCGGCTCCTACGGCGACGTCACTGTCGAGCCCTGGAGCGCCTACGGCGAAGGCTACGGCCAGCCCTACACGCTGCGCAGCGTCAGCTTCGCGCGCGGCGTTTCGCCCCAGCGGTCCTGGGAGGGCGGCGGCGGCTGGTGGTACGCGCCCAATACGGTGAACCTCCGCGCCCGCCCGACGACCTCCAGCGCCGTCGTCGGCAAGCTGGCGGGCGGGCAGGAGTTCGAGGTGCTGGCCAAGGTGGCGGGCCAGCCGTGGCTTCTGGTCGGCCAGAACGGCTACGCGACCGGCTATGTCTCACAGTCGGTCGTCCGTCCGCGGGGCGGCGACAGCGGGGACTGCCGTCGCATCGAACAGACCATCCACACGAAGAAGTACGGCGCCGAACGCGAACGCTTCCGCGCCTGCCGCAAGCCGAGCGGATCCTGGGATCTCACCCGGATCTAAGGGCTCGACTCACGCGAGGGGAACCCTCTAGGCAGGGCGGATGACCAGCGCCGCCCTGCCTGACCTCGCGCCCGCTCGCCGCCGTTCGATCGCAGTCCCGGGCGGGACCATGGCGGGCCTGGAGTTCGGTCCGGCGGAACGGCCGCTCGATGTCGTCTTCCTGCACGCAAACGGGTTCTGCGCGTCGACCTACCGCGGGATCCTCGCGCCGCTGGCCGACCGGCTGCGCATCCTCGCCGTCGACCAGCGCGGGCACGGCCGGACGACCCTGCCCGCGACGCCCTATGCGACCAACGTCTGGCGAGGCTACAGCGACGACCTGCTGGCGCTGCTCGACGCCCTCGACGAGCGTCCGACGGTCCTGTCCGGCCATTCGATGGGCGGCACGGCCTGCCTCCTGGCCGCCGCCGACCGGCCCGACGCGGCCCGGCGGCTGGTCCTTTTCGACCCGGTCATCATCACGCCGGAACGCGCCGCGCTGCTGGGCGAAGAGGGCATGCGAAGCAGCCCGCTGGCCCAGGGCGCGCTCCGGCGACGGGCGAACTTCGCCGGACGCGAGGCGGCCTTCGAGGCCTACCGCGGCCGGGGCGCGTTCAAGACCTGGACGGACGACATGTTGCGGGACTACCTCGCCGACGGCCTCGTCGAGGCCGGCGAGGTCGGCTTCCGGCTGGCCTGCGCGCCGGAGTGGGAGGCGGCGAACTTCTCCACCCCGTCGCCGGACGCGGTCGGCGGCATCCCCCGGATCCGGGCCTCGATCCGGATCCTGAAGGCCGAACACGCTTCGACCGCGCAGTTCGATATCCATGAGCCGGCCGTGCTCGCGGCCGGGGCCACGATCGAGACCGTCCCGGGAACCAGCCACTTCCTGCCGATGGAACGACCGGGCCTCGTCCGCGATGCGCTCCTGGAGGCCGCGTCCGGCTGACCCCGCCAGAGGGCGACGCTAGAGCGACAGGCCGGGCGTCGCCTGTCGCATGAGCCGGGCGCGCGCGGCGTCGCTGATCGGCACGATCTTGCGGGCGTCGAGGTCGAAGGTCACGGCGACGGCCTCGGACGTTCCCCAAGCCTTGCCGGTGTCCGGGTCGATCATCCAGTGCACCATGGTCTTGGTGCGCGCGTCGGCGCTCTTGAGGCCCGACCGGATTTCCAGCCTCTGGCCCGCGCGCGGCCAGTCGAGGTGGACCAGCCGGTACTCGAGCACCGCGCCGCCGACCCGAACGGGCCTGGTCTCGGCGCCCTCGGTGACGGTCTCGCGGAAGCCGCGGACGAGGCGGGGGATGCCGTCCGAAACGCGACCGATGAACTGCTCGGGCCGCATCCGGCCGAAGATGTCGCAGTCCTGCGGCGACACCGCGCCGCCCGCGATACGCACAAGGTCAAGCTCGTCCGCCCGGGCCAGGCTGGCGTCGGAGACCACGGGGGCCAGCGAGACGCTGCGCGCCGCCGCCTGGTCGGGGATCGGGCGCCGGAGGCCCTCGGCCAGGTCGCGGGTGCGGCGGCTCCAGGGGAAGGGGCGGGCGTCGCGCGGCGTCACGTGCGCGACCACCGTCTGGAAGCTGGCGGCCAGCGCGCCGCTGTCGCTGTGCCAGAGCAGCTGGATCAGCCGCGCCTCGTCGTCGCCGAACTCGACCACGCCGCCGGTCATGTGCAGGGCAGCCCCGGCGTGCGCCTCGCGCAGGAAGCGGATGTGCTGCTCGCGAATGAGCAGCGTCGACTCGGCATGGGCGGTGAACGCTTGCGGCAACCCGAGCGCCGCAGCCATGCCGACGAGCCCTTCGGCGGCCTTGGCGACGTAGAAGCGCACGTTCATGTGCCCCATCTCGTCGCATTCCCAGGTGTTGACGCCCCCGCGCCAGATCTCGATTCCGGCGTCGGACATCAGGCGTGGCAGTCCGCGCAGCGGCCGTGCGCCTCGACCGTCAGGCCGGTCAGGGTGAACCCCCGGTCGCCGGCGAGCCGCGCGATCTCCTCGGCGCCGACGGGTGGGATCTCCCGCGTGCGGCCGCAACAGTCGCAGATCAGGAAGGCCGCCGCGTGGCCCTCGGCGCCGCCGCCACAGGCGATATAGGCGTTCAGGCTCTCGATGCGATGCGCGAAGCCGTGCCGCGACAGGAATTCCAGCGCCCGGTAGACCGTCGGCGGCTTGGCCGGTTCGCCCCCCGCCCCGAACGCCGCGATGAGATCGTAGGCCTTTACCGGCTGACCGGCTTCGAGAAGGAGTTCCAGTACGCGGCGGCGGGGCGTCGTCAGGCGCTGGCCGGCCGCCGCGCAACGGGCCTCTGCCGCGCTGAGCCCGGCCGTCAGGGCGCCGCCGGAGAGGCCGGCCTGGTCGTGATCGTGCTCGCAGGCGTGTGCGTGAGCCATGACCTGACAGGTAGAGGCGACGGGCGATCAGGGCAAGCGGAGGCACGCCGGCCTACCAGGCGGGCGTCGCCAGGACGGCAGCCTCGGCGTCGCAACCGGTCAGCGGCTCGGCCCTGGCGCGCAACGCCGTCAACTCGGCGCGCGCCTCTTCCATCTCGGCGCGGAACTCGGGCGACCCGTGCATCGCCGCGACCACCGCCGCGCCGTTGTCCCGGCCGGCGGCGACCGCGCTGGCGCTGTGCACGCCGCAGACCGCGCGGCTCTCGCCGAAGGCGCGCGCCCTCTGCAGGATCGGCACGGCGCGGTCGGGCGCCAGCTCGGCGAGAATCAGGCCGACCGCCCAGCCCCAGCTGGAATGGCCTGACGGATAGTCGGGACTCTTCGCCAGCGCCTCGCTGCGCTCGGTGCAGATCTCGCCCTCCTGCTCGAGGTAGGGGCGCTTGCGATTGTAGTAGGCCTTCGGGGTGTCGATGGCCTTGGTGATGTCCGGGGCGACGCGCAGCAGCACGCGCGACAGTTTCGGCGCCGCGTTGAGGTCCCGGATCTCCACCCCCAGGGCGCAGCGCATCGCGTAGACGACCTTCCGCTCGTCGAGGTCCTGCACGGCCATCTCCCAGCGCGGCGAGCCCTTCAGGGCGCGCGTCGACCGGAAGATGGCGCGGTCGGCCTCTGACAGCGGTGATCCGGCTGCCGGCATCGGCGGGATCACCGTGGAGGTGTCCATCACCGCGTCGAAATAGCCCTTGAACGGAAACTGCGCCGAGGCCGCGCCCGCGAAGAGCGCCCCGACCCCCGTCGCCACGGCCAGAATCATCCGCGTACGCATCTTCATTTGAACCCTCCCCGTTTGGCCCAGCATCGCGAGCCGACGGAGAGGTGGCAAGACCGGCGGTCAGCCCTTGGGGCGGGTCCAGGTCAGGCTGACGTTTGAGCCAGCGCCCTCGCCGGTGACGATCACCTGCAGCGACCGCTTGCTCGCCTCGTCGGTGGCGCTGAGCATCCGGGCCGCGCCCATGTTCATTTCCGCGGTCTCGCCGAGGCCGGACGCCTTCGCGCGCTCCCGATAGAAGCCGAGCACCTGCTCGGGCGTGGCGGCGGCGGTGTAGACGAACATGCCGCCGTTGCCCTCGGCGCTGGCCACGCTGGTTACCTGTCCGGACGGAACCGAACCCGGATAGAGCGGCGCGAACTCGGGCAGGTCCGCCTTCACGTCGGGCCCCGACTGCACGACCGCGCCGTCCTTGCCGGTGATGGTCACGGTCCCGCCCGGGGAGACCTTCACCCCCGGCTTCGTCTTCTCCTCAGCCTTGCCGCAGGCCGCGAGCGAGACAGCCACGATGGCGGCCGCGATCAGGATCGGACGCATTCTCGTTACCCCCAAAGAAAAGCCGCGCGAGGGTCCAACCCTCGCGCGGCCTGGGCGGTCTGGCAACCGGTCCGCCGGTCAGGCGAACAGCTTCTGCCAGCGCGGCTTGGTCCGGTTTTTCCAGGCGCCGCGGTGGTAGGCGTCCGAACCGATCAGCGGCACGACCGTGGTGGCCTCGGCGAAGACCATCTGCTCGTAGGTGGTCGAGACCTTGCCCCAGGAGGCGGCTTCCTTGAGCGTCGAGGACGAGCAGGCCCCGTCGCGCACGTCGGCGACCGTGATCTGGACCGC
>CALKHU010000087.1 GCA_937991555.1 uncultured Caulobacter sp. | reverse complement strand
AACCTGCAACCAGACCGTTATGAGCGGTCGGCTCTAACCATTGAGCTACGGGCCCCCGGAGCGCCCACGCCGGTTAGCACGGGGGCGGACGCCGACAAAGGGCGGAGGACCTACAGCCCGCCCTTCACCAGCGCCGCCTCCAGACGGATGGCGATCTCGCGGCCGGGCAGGACGCCGGGGCCCTCCATCAGGGCCGCATAGACGAGGTCGCCGTGCTTCGCGCCGGTCGATCGCGGCGCCGGGCCGGAGGCCCAGGCGACGCGGTTCTCGCCGTTCGGACCGCTGTCGCAGCTGATGGTGCGCACCTCGCCCGCGGCGGCCAGCTTGCCGAGCGCCTCGGCGCTCAGACTCGCCTCGCCCTGGCAGGACGGCAGGGGCCGGCCGCAGTTGGCGTGGGTCCCGTAGCGGTAGACGACCTTGCCGCCGCCCTTCTCGAGCAGCAGCACGCAGGTGTTCGGATCGCCGACGGCGTCGCCGACGGCGGCGTCGAGGCGGTTCACGTCGACGCCCTTCGGGGCCTGGTCGCAGGCGGCCAGCAGGGCGAGGGCGGGCAGGGTCAGGAGCAGGGCGCGGGTCATCGGACGAGCATGCCCCGCATGCCCGCCGTGCTCAACCGTGCATTCGGAGGCGGGTCAGGCCGCGCGCTTCTGCTCGTTCGCGTCGTCGAGCAGGACGACGGTCGGGTTGTAGTTGCGGGCCTCTTCGGCCGGCAGCTGGCAGTAGGTGACGACAATGATCTTGTCGCCCTTCTGGACCAGGCGGGCGGCGGCGCCGTTGACGCCGAACACCTTCGACCCGCGCGGGGCCTCGATGGCGTAGGTGGTGAACCGGGCGCCGTTGGTGATGTTCAGCACATCCACCTGCTCGTGCGGCAGGATGCCGGACGCGTCGAGCAGATCGCGGTCGATCGCGATCGAGCCTTCGTAGTCGAGGTCGGCCTGGGTCACCGTGGCGCGGTGCAGCTTGGCCTTCATCATGGTCAGCAGCATCGGGTCGTTACTCTCGATCGTCGTGATCGCGGCGCCGCACAAACAAAGGCCGCCTTGGGAGGCCGCGGATATAACGGTTCCAAGACGGCGTTTCAATTGCGCTGCAACATGACGCCGCGGCAGAGGCCGCGGGCGAATGCCTTACGTGCGCGTCAACTTGCTGGAATCGTTCAGGAAGCACCCCGCTTGCATTTTTTCGTCGAGCGGCGGTATCGCGGCGGTCTGACCCGGGGGACTTCCCATGCGCGCCATCGTCATCGCCGTACTGCTCGCGGCCGCACCCATGGCGGCGACCGCCCAGTCCCTCGCTGACGACCCGGAGGTCTATGTCGCCTCGGTCTACGACCGGCTGCGCCGGCAGCAGCCCTACCAGACGCCGGACGCGCTCTACACGCCCCGCCTGCAAGCGCTCTGGGCCGACATGGTGAAAGACGCCGGCGACGAGGTCGGCCGGGTGAACTTCGATTTCTGGGTGAACGCCCAGGACGCGGACCTGTCCGGCTTCTCTTTCGCGAGCGAGCCGGTGATCCAGAACGACGACCGCCGCATCGTCATCGCCCGGTTCCGCAACTTCGACCGGGACGAGACCCTCGCCTTCTACTGGGAGAAGATCGACGGCCGGTGGCGGCTGGACGACGTCGAGAGCCGCGGCGAGACGGCCTGGACCCTGTCGGTCATCCTCAAGTACGGCTGGGTCGGCGAGGACTAGCGTCCGCCATCGGCGTGCGCGTCCCCGCCTCCGCCGCCGAGCCGCCAGGGCGGAAACCGGCGCGCCTCGGGGGCCGAGTAGAGGCACACCCGATTGCCGGACGGGTCGCTGAGATACGCCTCGCGCCAGAGCCAGGGCTGGTCGACGGGATCGCTCTCGAAGACAAGCCCCCGCGCCTTCAGCCGGGCGACGGTTTCATCGAGGGCGTCGTCCTCGAAGTAGATCACGGTCTGGCGCACCCCGTCGGCGTCCGGATCACGGTGCAGCGAGAAGGTGGCCGGTTCGCCGCCGTCGTGGTCGGGACATTCGAACCGGACGTAGTGATCGGTGCGGACGATGAGCTTCAGGCCGAGCGCTTCGTAGAAGGCGGTCGAGGCGGCGAGATCGCGGGCGGCGGCGGTAACCTGGTTGAGCTTCATCCGGCGCAGGTATGTCGCAACGCCCCGATGTCAATCAGCGCCCGTCAACCAGTTTGGCGATGGCCTCCAGATAGGCCGCGAACGCCTTCCGCCCGCTGTCCGTCAGCGTCAGGGTGGTCAGCGGCTTGCGATTGACGAAGGCCTTCTCGACCGAGACGTAGCCGGCGTCCTCCAGCTTGCGCAGATGGGCGGACAGGTTTCCGTCGGTGGCCTGGAGGCGGGTCTTCAGCGTGTTGAAATCCGCCGAGCCCGCGCCCGACAGGTAGGCCATGATCCCCAGCCGGACGCGGCCGTGGATCACTTCGTCGATCCGCTCGATGTCGAAGCCTTCCATGACGCGGCTTCCTTTCAGACTGTCTTGTTCCTGCTGACCGGCGGCTCAGACGATGTCGGACGGCTCTTGCCGCATGAGGAGCCAGCCCGGGAGCACGGTCAGCAGCATCAGGCTGCCCGCATAGCCGAGCATCAGCCAGGGCGAGTCGGTCAGAAGTCCCATCAGAACGGCCCCCGCGAACGAGGCGATCGCCACGGCCATGATCCAGCCCTTCCCCGACAGGGTGGCGGCCACGAACCAGGCTGCGCCGTAGAGGGCGAAGATGAGCACCGGAAAGACGTTCATCACCTGCCACTGGCCGGTGGTGAAGCCGATCGCCATCATGCCGCCCCAGCTCGAGAAGATGGCGAAGCCGACCCCGGACCAGGCCGCCCCGGTCGCCTTGTTGACGCCGGCGCTGTACCCGGGCTGCGACTTCGCACGGTGCAGGATGCGGTTGGCGGCGATGCCGAACACGGCGGCCGCCCCGAGCCAGTTGACCAGGAACGCCCAGGCCGGGAGGTCCACGACCCCGGTGTCGATCAGCCAGTGGCCGACCGCGGCGGCCCCGAAGACCAGCCCGGCGGCGACCATCACGCCGCCGAACAGAAGCGGCACGGCGCTGCCCTCCTGGGCGAGCGCGCGCATGAAGGCGATGTCGTCCTTCAGCGCCTGGATCTTGTCTTCGGTCATCGCGCGGTCTCCCGGTCTTCAGCGTTGATGACCCCGGATACGCTGCTCACTTTGTGTTGTAAAGTGCTTTTTCGTAGACCGCCCCAGCGGAAGGAGCACGCCAATCGCCGGAAAGGCCGCCACGGAAGAGACGCCATGACAGACGCCGCGCAGGAGCCGATCCTGCACCACTTCGACAGTTCGCCCTTCTCGGAGAAGGTGCGGCTGATGTTCGGGCTGAAGGGCCTGTCCTGGCGCTCGGCGATCATCCCCAGCCTGATGCCCAAGCCGGACTATACGCCGCTGACTGGCGGCTACCGGCGGACGCCGTCGCTGCAGATCGGGGCCGACGTCTATTGCGACACCCAGGTCATCCTGGCCGAGATCGAGCGTCGCTGGCCGGCGCCGAAGGCGGTGCGCGGCGGACTCGACTGGGCGATCAACCTGTGGGCCGACCGCCAGTTCTTCGGGGCCACCGTGCCGATCATCTTCGGCGAACTGGGGGACAAGGTCGGAGAGGACTTCATCAAGGACCGCGAGGCGATGTCCGGCCGCCCGTTCGACGTGGCGGCGATGAAGGCCGCCAGCGGCCCGATGAAGGGCCAGTGGCGCGGACAGGCGGCCTGGCTGGAGGACCAGCTGGCCTCGACCGGCACGGGCTGGCTGGCCGGCGACGCGGCCGGGCTGGCGGACATCGCCGCCTACATGAACGTGTGGTTCCTCGGCGGCTTCCTGCCGGGGTCGGTGGAGGCGCTGACTCCCGGCATGCCGAACCTGGCCGCCTGGGCGAAGCGGGTGGCCGCCATCGGACACGGCGAGCGCCGGGAGATCGATCCGAAGGAGGCGCTGGCCGTCGCCAGGGCCGCGACGCCCGCCGGCGGCCTGGCCCATGACGCCGCCGACCCGATCGGCCTCGCGCCCGGCGCGCCTGTGGTGGTCATGGCGGACGACTACGGCCGCGACCCGGTCGCCGGACGGCTGGTGGCGGCGACGCCGCGGCGCATCGTGCTGGAGCGTGACGATCCGGTGGTCGGAACCGTCCACGTCCATTTCCCCCGCGCCGGCTTCATCGCCGTGCCGGGCTAGCCGCCGGCGCCCTTCGACCCGCAGGATCAGAGAGACATGAGCACCCCCTCCTATGACGACGTTGTCCGCGGCCGGCGCAGCATCCGCGGCTTTACCCGCGAGCCCGTCAGCAAGGCGCTGATCCGCGAGGTAATCGAGCTGGCCATGCGCGCGCCGTCGTCGCTGAACACCCAGCCGTGGAACTTCTATGTCGTCGGCGGCGAGGCCCTGGACCGCATCAGGGCCGGCAACACCGAGCGCAACCTGGCCGGGGTGCCGCACAGCCGCGAGTTCCGCATCCACGGCGAGTACGGCGGCGCGCACCGCGAGCGCCAGGTCGAGATCGCCAAGCAGCTGTTCGGCGCCATGGGCATCGCCCGCGAGGACAAGGAAAAGCGCACCGACTGGGTTCTGCGCGGCTTCCGCCAGTTCGACGCGCCGGTGTCGATCGTGGTCACCTACGACCGCGCCGTCCACGGCGGCGACATCGCGCCCTTCGACTGCGGCGCGGTGACCAACGCCCTCGTCAACGCCGCCTGGTCGCGCGGCCTGGGCTGCGTGATCAACAGCCAGGGCATCATGCAGTCGCCGGTCGTCCGCGAGCACGCCGGCATCCCCGACGACCAGGTGATCATGATCTGTGTCGCCATGGGCTGGCCCGACGACAGCTTCCCGGCCAACGCCGTGGTCAGCCGGCGCAAGAGCGTCGACGAGGCGGTCACCTTCGTCGGTTTCGACGAGGCCGACTGACCGCCGCCATCGCCAGGACTTGGCGCGGCGCGGCGGCGGTCTAGTTTGACTGCCGACTGGGGGACCCCGCCGATGATCCTGACCACCGCCGCCTCGGGCCTCGCCGCCGTGCTGGCCATGACTCTCGCCTGGGCCGTCGTGAAGCGCGCCGGCGACGGGGGCTGGACCGACGTGGTCTGGGCCTTCTCCGTCGGCGTCATCGCCGCCCTCGCCGCCCTTGCGCCCGCCGAGGGCGCGGTCGCCGAACGCCAGCTGCTCGTGGCGGCCCTGATCGGCCTTTGGTCGCTTCGCCTCGGCGCCTACCTCGCCGGCCGCACCTGGAAGGCCGCCCATCCGGATCCGCGCTACGAGAAGTTCAAGGCGCAATGGGGCGGATGGGGCTTCAAGGCCTGGGCCTTCCTGCAGATCCAGGCCGCCACCATCCTGATCCTCGTGGTCAGCGTCCGCGCCGCCGCGGTCCGGCCGGATGCTCCGCTCGGCTGGCGCGAGGGCCTGGCCGCCGCCATCCTGCTGGTCGCCGTCCTCGGCGAGGGGCTCGCCGACCGGCAGATGGCCGCCTTCCGACGCGACCCGGCCAACCGCGGCAAGGTGGCCGACAAGGGGCTGTGGGCGTGGTCCCGGCATCCGAACTACTTCTTCGACTGGCTGGCCTGGACCGCCTGGCCGGTGATCGCGATCGACGGTACGCTCGGCGGCTGGCTTTCGCTGCTGGCCCCCGCGCTGATGTGGTGGCTGCTCAACCACGTGAGCGGCGTGCCGATGCTCGAACGGCAGCTGGTCCGCAGCCGCGGCGACGCCTACCGCGACTACCAGCGGCGGGTGTCGCGCTTCGTGCCGCTGCCGCCGCGCCGGCCGGCCTGACCCCGGGAGATCGTCGATGCGCTACATCGCCGCCTGGCTCGGGGCCGGCCTCGTCATGGGCGTGCTGGACGCGATCTGGCTGAACCTGGCCATGGAGCGGCTCTACCGTCCGGTTCTGGGCGACATCCTCGCCGACCGGCCGAACATGACCGCCGCCCTCGCCTTCTACCTGATCTACCTGACGGGGGTGGTGGTGCTGGCGGTCGCGCCGGCGCTGAAGGCCGCATCGCTGAGGCGCGCCCTCGCGCTCGGCGGGGTGTTCGGCTTCGTCGCCTACGCCACCTATGACCTGACCAACCAGGCGACCCTGAAGGTCTGGGCGACGCACATCACCCTGATCGACATGGCCTGGGGCGTATTCCTGACCGCCAGCGCCGCCGCCGCGGGCTACGGCGCCGGCCGGCTGGCGATGCGCTCCCGCCCGCGCGGCTGAGGGCGACGGCGCCCGGCGATCCATCCCCCCTTGCGGGTGATGACGCCGCCGCCGGCGCCGCTAGCGTCTGGCGGCGGGCGAAGCAGGGCCCGCGCGTCAGGAGCGCCCGTCGTGATCCGTCCTTTCCCGTTCAGAGCCTTCGCCCTCGCCCTGG
>CALKHU010000086.1 GCA_937991555.1 uncultured Caulobacter sp. | reverse complement strand
GAGGCGATCCGCGTCCAGAGTTCGCGCGCGGCGCGGACCTTGGCGACGCCGGTGAAGTACTCGCCGTCGACGCTGACGCCGATGACAATGCGCCGGAAGGCCTCGTCCATCGGCAGGCCGGCGCGGACCAGGGCCTTGGCGTAGGCGAGGGCGCTGGCGGCCATCAGGGCCAGCTCGGCCGTGTTCGAGCCGCCGGCCTCGTGGGCCGCGCGGCCCGTGGCCAGGAACAGGCTGGCCTTGGCGTAGGTGGCGGACAGTCGGGCCGCCACGGTGGCGGCCGAGACGATGTGGCTCTCGACCGGTCCGGGCGACACGCCCGCGGTCGCGAAGGCCGTCAGCGGATCCATGTGGAAGGCCAGCGGCGCATTCGGGGCCGCCTTGGCCAGGGCGCCGAGCCAGTCAGCGGCCTTCGGGCCCAGGAACCCGGCGTCCAGCGCCACGGGGGCGAGGTCGAGCAGAACGCCGTCCAGCGCGGTCGCCAGAGCATCGGCCGAGCCGACCGCGATCCCGGCCCGCCCTGTCGGGTCGATCTGCAGCAGCAGAGAGGCGGCGCCCCCTTCCAGATCCTTCAGGGCTTCTGCGTTCGACTGCTTCGGATCGGGATGGGACAGGCGCATGCGCAGGTCCCAGGGGCGATCCGCATCCCGCCGGCGCAGGTCGCGCACCACGGCCGGGGCGCTGTCGGCGGTGTAGAGCGGCTGGATCGACAGGCCGTCGGCCGTCCTGCGGACCAGGGCGTCTTCGAAGCTCTCGCCCTTGAGGGTCTTCTCGACCAGGCGCAGCCAGTCTTCACGGGCGGGCGGCGCGAAATCGTCGGCCAGCGGCAGGATCGTCCCGGACAAGCCTCGTATCTCCCCTGTGCGATGCAGCAATCCGGCCGGGAGATGCGCTCCTGCCGTTAGGTGCGTCAAGCGCGGCGTGGTTGTTCGCATGACGCTGCGGAAGCGCAGAAAGGCGCTTGCGCGACCCGAACGGGCGTTTTACTTACACCGTATATTGATAGTCGGAGCTCCGTGAATCCATGGCCCTGCCGCCCGTTCTTCGCGACCGCCTGCGCCTGCCGGTCATCGCCTCGCCGCTGTTCATCATCTCCGGCCCCGACCTGGTCATCGCCCAGTGCAAGGCGGGCATCGTCGGCTCCTTCCCGTCGCTGAACGCCCGTCCGATCAGCCAGCTCGACGAATGGCTGGCCCGCATCACGGAAGAACTGGCCGCCTGGGACCGCGCCAACCCCGACCTTCCATCGGCGCCGTTCGCCGTGAACCAGATCGTCCACAAGACCAACAATCGCCTCGAGGAGGACCTCGAGCTCTGCGCCAAGTACAAGGTTCCGGTGGTCATCACCTCGCTCGGCGCCCGAGAGGACGTGAACCAGGCGGTGCACGGCTGGGGCGGCATCACCCTGCATGACGTCATCAACGACCGCTTCGCCCGCAAGGCGGTCGAGAAGGGCGCCGACGGCCTGATTCCCGTCGCCGCCGGCGCCGGCGGTCACGCCGGGTCGCTGTCGCCGTTCGCGCTGGTCCAGGAGATCCGGCAGTGGTTCGACGGGCCGGTGGCGCTGTCGGGCTCGATCGCCAACGGCCGCGCGATCCTGGCCGCCCAGGCCATGGGCGCCGACCTCGCCTACATCGGCTCGGCCTTCATCGCGACGAAGGAGGCCAACGCCGTGCAGGGCTACAAGGACATGATCGTCGAGAGCTCGGGCGACGACATCGTCTACTCCAACCTGTTCACCGGGGTGCACGGCAACTACCTGCGGCCGTCGATCATCAAGGCCGGCCTGGACCCGGACAATCTGCCGCAAAGCGACCCGTCGAAGATGAACTTCGGATCGGGCGGCAATACCGAAGCCAAGGCGTGGAAGGACATCTGGGGTTGCGGCCAGGGCATCGGCGCCATCGACGCCGTGCTGACGGCCGGCGAGCTGGTCGCCAGGCTCGCCGAGGAATACGAGGCCGCCAAGGCGGAACTGGCCGCGAAGACCGCGTTGACCTCGGGCGCCCCGCTGGCCTTCGCCGCCGAGTAGCGCGCCGGTCCACGCCCTGACGCCGCCGGAGTCGAGCCTTTACAGGGGCTTGGCTCCGGCGGTCGCGTTTCGGCGCACGGGGCCCGGAGGCGGCCGATCCTTGTCGTGACGAACGACAGGGAGCCGCACACGTGTCCGACGACGCCACACCCCGCCTCGGTTTGCCGTACCTGGCGGCCAGCCAGGCGCAGAAGCATGTCACGCTGAACGAGACGCTCAGCCGGCTCGACGGCCTGGTCCAGACCGCGGTCGAGAGCCGGACGCTGACCGACCAGCCGGCCGGCCCCGGCGAGGGGGCGATCTACATCCTCCCCGCCGACGCGGTCGGCGCGGCCTGGGCCGGCCAGCCGGCGGGTGCGGCGATGCGGTTCGAGGCGAGCGGCTGGTCGCCGATGCCTGTCGCCGAGGGGCACCTGGCCTGGGTGAAGGACGAGGGCCTGGCCATCGTCCGCTCCGGCGACGGCTGGACTGCGCTCGTCGGCGACGGGGAGCCGTCCTTCCAGAACCTGCCGCTGCTGGGCGTCGGAACGACGGCGGACGCCGCCAACCCCCTCGCCGTGAAGGCCGGCGGCGTGCTGCTGGCGGCGCGCGGGGCCGGAGAAGGGGGCGACGGCGACCTGCGGGTGACGCTCAACAAGGAGGCGGCCGACGACACCGCCAGCCTGGTGTTTCAGAGCGGATGGTCGGGCCGGGCAGAATTCGGCCTGGCCGGGACGGAGGACTTCTCGGTCAAGGTCTCGCCCGACGGTTCCGTCTGGCATCCGGCCGTGACCATCGCCCGGGCGACGGGCAAGGCGACATTCGCCCTGTCGCCGGCGCGCCCCTCCGAGGTGACGGTGTTCACTGCGAGCGGCGACTACGCCATCCCGGCCTGGGCCAGGCGGCTGGCGCTGATCTGCATCGGCGGCGGCGGGGGCGGCGGCTCCGGATCGTCCGGGACCAATGCCGCCAACCGCTCCGGCGGAGCCGGCGGCGGCGGCGGGGGACGGTCGCGCGACGAGATCGACGTCTCCGACCTGACCGGATCGCCCCTGTCCATCACGGTCGGCGACGGCGGAGCGGGCGGGGCCGGGGTCACGGGAGGCAGCGTCGGGATCGCAGGCGCGGCCGGCGGCGACAGCAGCGTCTCCGACGGGGCGCAGGTGCTGATCGCGGCCGGCGGCGGCTCAGGCGGCGCGGGCGGGTCGAGCAGCAACAGCAACGGCGGCGCCGGCGGCTACGGCGACGTCGCGGGCAACGGCGGCGGGGGTGGCAGCACCGCCAACGCCGCCTTCGCCGGGGACGACAGGTCCTGTGGCGCCGGGCCGGGCGGCGGCGGCGGCGCGGGCGGCCTCAACACCAGT
>CALKHU010000085.1 GCA_937991555.1 uncultured Caulobacter sp. | reverse complement strand
GTCGTAGCTGCCGTCGGTGGTCACGCCGGCGGCGTAGAGGCCGGTGGCGGCCTGGTCATTCGGCTTCTCCGAGAAGGGTCTTCAGGCCGGCGGGCCGGAGGGTCAGCAGGCTCAGGTCGGCGAAGGCGCCCGGCGCTGCGCCGCCTTCCAGGGCGCAGAGGCGGATCTCGGCCGCCAGCGCGTTGTGCTGCAGGCAGGCGAGGTAGGGCGCATCGCTCCACAGGCCGTGCAGCACCCGTTCCCCGTCCCGGGACAGCAGCGCGATCAGATGCTCGCGGCCGTCGATGGCCAGCGACACCTGCAGGCCCGGCCAGTGCAGCGCCGCGCTGCGGGCGGCGGCGTCCGAGACCACGGCGCGCAGGGTCGTGGCGCGCGGCTCGTAGATCAGTCCGGCCACGGCCACGCCCTGGCCAGCGGCGGCCTCCAGAGTCGGCTGCAGGGCGTCGAACGGCGTCGGAAAGAGGTCGAACAGCACCGCCTCCCGGGCGGCGGCGATCATCGCCCGGGCCTTGGCGAACACGGCCTCACGGGACTTCAGCGCATAGAGGCTGGCCTCGGGCGCCGGGCGCTCCAGGTCCGCCAGAGCGGCGCCGGCGGCGGCGCTCCGACGCTCGAACCCGGCCTTGAGGGCGGCGATCAGCTCGTCGGCCGGCACGGCGCGCCAGGCCCTGGCCTCGCGGTCGTCGACCACGACCGCGCCCTTCTGGAGCAGGGATTCCAGCGCCTGGTAGGTGTTGGCCGGCGCCTTGCCGATCGCCTTGGCCAGCCGGTAGCCGGTCGCCGGGCCGGCGCGCGCCAGCTCGCAGTAAAGCCGGGCCTCGATGTCCGTGAACCCCAGCCCGGCCAGCGCGGCCTCAGCGGTGATGTTGTTAGTAGTCATGGCTACTACTAACGATGCAGGCGCGGGAAAACGCCAGTGAAACCTTGGTAATCCGCCGTCAGGCGATCTCGCGGTGTCGGCCGAGGTCGGCGAAGAAGGCCATCGCCGTCACCACCAGATAGATAATCAGCCCGAGGCGGGCGAAGGCGACCGCCGAGCCGGTCGGTACGGTCAGTTCCCCGATCGTCTGGATCGCGACCAGCGCGCCGAGGAACAGAAGCGCCGGCCAGGCGGTGCGCTCGCCGTGTCCCCGCCGCCAGAGCCAGGCGGCGCCGGCCAGCGCCACCAGCCCCATCTCGAGCGTCTTCTCGGCCGTGGCGTAGTCCCAGAACCCGAGGCCGACCTTTTGCCCGCCCGGCCACAGCTCGAGGTCCGGCCGGTGGACCAGCAGGTCGAGCGCCCAGTGCGAGAACACCACCAGCCCGATGGCGATCGCCGCGCCCCAGGGCAGGCGCAGCAGCCGGGCCAGCAGCAGCGCGCCCGCCGACCAGACCAGCGCCGCCGGCAGGCTGTGGGTCCAGGGCATGTGCTCGAGCACGAGTGGGCTGCCCGCCAGCGTGTGGTCGAAGCTGACCCGTTCGACCCCGGCCATCACCAGACCGGCCCAGCCGATGTCGACCAGCTGCGCCGCCCCGACCAGCGTCCACAGCGGCGCCCGCGGCTCGATCGCCTTGGCCGCCAGCGCGGCCGCATAGTGACCCACGAACATGACTCGCCCCCGCCTTGTCTTTGTCACGGTTCGGGGCGAGCTTCGGGCGCCAGCGTTATCCAGACAAGCCCGGGACTGTCCATGCTTCGTATCCTCGCCCTGTCCGCCGCCGTCGCCGCGGTCGCCACCCCCGCCTTCGCGTCCGACATCACCGGCCGCTGGCTGACCCCGTCGAAGGGGGAGATCGAGATCTACCGCTGCGGGCCGGCCCTCTGCGGCCGGCTGCTGAGCTCGCCTCGTCTCGTCCGCGAGCCCCACCTCACCGACGCGGCCAACAAGGACGCCTCAAGGCGCGGCCGCAAGATCAAGGGCATGACCCTGCTGGAAGGCTTCAGCGGCGGCCCGTCGGAGTACCGCGGCGGCCGGCTCTACAACCCGGAGGACGGCAACACCTACACCGGCACGATCACGGTCGTGGACGGCGACACCCTGAAACTGAAGGGCTGCGTCGTCGCCCCGCTCTGCAAGACCCAGGTCTGGAAGCGGATGTAGGGGCTCCGATGGGGACAGGCTCCGCGCAGCGGTGCGTGTCCCCGTTCGTGGTCAGATCGGCGCGCAGGCGCCTTCGAGCCACGCCCGCACGTCGCCCTCGAGGTGCGGGCCGATCTTCTCCAGCACCTCGGCGTGGTAGCCGTTGAGCTGGGTCCGCTCTTCGTCGGTCAGCAGATCGACGTCGATGCAACTGCGGTCGATCGGCGCGAAGGTCAGGGTCTCGAAGCCGTGCATCGGCCGCTCGCCGCCCGGAATCTCCGCCGCCTCGGTGACGACCTGGAGGTTCTCGATCCGGATGCCGTACTCGCCCGGCTTGTAGTAGCCCGGCTCGTTGCTGAGGATCATCCCCGGCCGCAGGGCCACCGTGTTCGGCGCCTTGGCGATCCGCTGCGGGCCCTCGTGGACGCCCAGATAGACCCCGACGCCATGGCCGGTGCCGTGGTCGTAGTCGAGGCCGGCGTGCCACAGCGCCACGCGGGCGAGGGCGTCCAGCGCCGACCCGGTCGTTCCGGCCGGGAAGCGCACCCGTGACAGGAAGAGGTGACCCTTGAGGACCAGGGTGAAGCGCCGCTTCATCTCGGCCGACGGCGTTCCGATGGCCATGGTGCGGGTGATGTCGGTGGTGCCGTCCAGGTACTGTCCGCCGGAGTCGACCAGCAGCAGCGAGCCCGGCTTCGCGCGCTCGTTGCTGCGCTCGGTCGGGCGGTAATGGGGCAGGGCGCCGTGGCCGTTGGCGGCGCCGATGGTGTCGAACGACAGGTCCTTCAGTTCGCCGGTCGCCTCGCGGAAGGTCTCCAGCTTCGCCACCGCCTCCTTTTCGTCGGGCGGGTTGACCTGCCCCTCGGTGGCGATCCAGTGCAGGAACCGTGTCACCGCCACCCCGTCTCGGATGTGGGCGCGGCGGGTCCCCTCGATCTCGACCGGGTTCTTGCAGGCCCGCGGCAGGGTGCAGGGATCCATGCCCCGCACCGCCTCGGCGCCGACGCCGGCCAGGGTGTCGAAGTACCAGGCTGAGGACTGCGCCGGGTCGACCAGCACCTTCTGCCCCTTCAGATCGGCCAGGGCGCCGGGCAGCGCGTCCGGCGTCTCCAGCGACACCTGGTTGCCGAGCCAGGCCGGAAGCTCCTCGGTGACCTTGATGGGATCGAGAAAGAGCCGCGCCGTGCCGTCGGCCTTCAGCACCGCCTGGCCGATGGGCAGCGGCGAGCGGATGACGTCGCCGCCCCGCACGTTGAACAGCCACGCGATCGAGGCCGGCGCGGTGATCACGGCCGCATCGGCCCCGGCGTCCCGCACGGCCCTGCCGACCCGCTCGCGCTTGGACGGCGAGTCCTCGCCCGCGTAGGCCAGCGGATGCGGCACGACCGGCGCCTGCGGCTGGGCCGGCCGGGCCTCGCCCCAGGCGGCGTCGAGCGGATTGGCCTCGACGGGCTTCAGCGTGGCCCCCGCCTTCTCGGCGGCCGCGCGCAGGTGCTGCAGGGCGTCGGGGCTGTGCAGGCGGGGATCGTAGCCGAGCACGGCGCCCTTCGGCGCGGTCTCCAGATAGGCCGGCACGCCGCCCTCGACGAGGTCGCGGATCTCGAACACCGAGCCGTCGACCTGCTCGCCGACCTGCAGGGTGTAGCGGCCGTCGACGAAGACCGCGGCCCGGTCCTTGAGGATCACGGCCGCGCCGGCGGACCCGGTGAAGCCGGTCGCCCAGGCCAGGCGGTCGTTGGCCTCGGGCAGGTATTCGTTCTGGTGCTCGTCCTCGTGCGGGATCAGGAAGCCGTCGAGGCCCTGGGCCTCCATCGCCTTGCGGATCAGCGGCACGTGCCGGGGGCCGAACGACGGGTCGGTGGATTCGGAGAAATTCTGACGCATGGCCCGAACTTAGGCGCGACACGGTGTCCGCGCCAGCGGCCAGAAAGGTTCGGATAACCGGAGCGGGGTAGGGCGAAGGGGACCGATTCCGTCAGGGGGCTGCGAGGATCCGATGAACTGCCTGAACCACCTTCGACCGGCCGCCGGCCTGTCGCGACGTCGCGCCATGCAGGCGATCGCCCTGGGCGGCGGGGCGACGCTGCTCAGCACCCTTGCGCCGGGCGTCTCGCGCGCGGGCGGCCATACCGAGATGCTGCTGCTGACCTGCATGGACTACCGGCTGACCGGCGCGGTCGAGGACTACATGGAAGCGCGGGGCCTGGCCGGCAAGTTCGACCACGTCGTGCTGGCGGGCGCGTCGCTCGGCGCCCTCAACGAACGCTTCCCGGCCTGGGCCGACGTCTTCTGGGCGCACCTCGACCTGGCGATGCAGCTGCACGCGGTGCACCGGGTGATGATCCTCGATCACCGCGACTGCGGCGCGTACAAGATGATCCTCGGCGAGGCCTCGGTGAAGGACGCCGACACCGAGCTGAAGACCCATGTGAAGCAGCTCTACGCCCTGCGCGCCGCCATCCAGGCCCGGAAGCCGGGCCTGGAGGTCGAGATCGGGCTGATGGATCTGGACGGCAAGGTCCTCCAGATCGTCTGACGCCTACTGCGGCGCGGGCTCTTCAGCCGGCAGAGCGTCCTGGACAG
>CALKHU010000084.1 GCA_937991555.1 uncultured Caulobacter sp. | reverse complement strand
GGCGCCGACCGGCTCCCACGCCAGTCCCGCGCGGTACCGACCAACGGCGCGACCGCTGTCGTCGAGGGCGAGGAGGGACAGCCAGCCATTGTCGAACAGCGCGCGGACGCCGTCGTGGCGCTGCAGGATGGCGGTGATCGTCTCCATGGGCGCGGCGACGCACACGGTCAGGCGGACGGGATCGTGGACGAACCGCTCGCCATCATGGACCGACTGCCGGGACAGGCCGACGCGCAGCGGACCGGTTCCGCCCTCGAGCACCCCGAAACCGCCCACGACGTTGTGCAGCAGCTTGTTGCCGGACCCGAACACGTCGGGTGACACGGTGGAGCCGTAGTACTGCAGGCTGATCCAGCTCGCGACCACGACCGGCGCGGTGAGGATCAGCTCCAGAATCCTGAAGCCGTCGTCCTTGCGCCACACGTAGTCATGCAGGAAAGCCCTGCCGCCGAGGTCGAGGCCGGTCGTCAACGGACGGGGTGCGGCGATGAAGGCCTGACAGCCGGCGAGGGCCCATTCGGGGCGGACTTCCGCCCAGTCGCGGCCCCGCCGCATGAGAGCCGATTCCGAAGCGGCGCCCGGGACGCGCCCCTGTCGCTCCAGGCGCGCCAGGCGACCGGCGTCGGAGAGCCAGGCGCGGGCGCGGGCGATGTCGTCGCTGTGGCGGTTGGAGGGGCCGTCGGCGTCGAACAGGTCGACCCTGTCGCTGGTCGTGTCGTGCAGGCCGGCGACGAAGAGGGTGTCCTGCGGGATCGCGATGCCGCGCCCGGCGAGGGCGCCTCTGACAGACGGGTCGTTCAGAAGCCCCGCCAGCACGCGGGCGTTGACGTCGCCGGCATGACCGCCGCAGGCGCCGCACTGAAGCGCGCTGGCATGCGGGTTGTTGGTCACCCGCGCGCCGTGTCCCACCAGGAGCACCAGGGGTGCGAAGTCGTCTGTCAGCGACATGGCGCGCAGGACCGACTCGGCGGCCGCCGCCTTCGCATCGAGGGTCAGGGCGTCGGCGATGCGCGGCGCCGGCTCCTTGCGCTTGGGCTTCCACGGCAGACCGAGCGCGTCGGCGAGCAGCTTGGCCGCGTAGAACGGTCCCGACGCCTCGACAAAGGCGAAGGACGAGACGGCCGCCAGCTTGAACCGTCCCCAGGCGCGGACGCCCCGGTCGGCGATGCGGGCCTTCCAGTCGGCCGGGCCCTGTTCGGGCGCTGCCGTCGACCGCAGGGGCGGATTGAGCAGGACCGGCAGACGCCGCTCCGGCGCGTCGGAGGCGAACCGCCGGTGCTCCAGGCCCAGGCCGAAGAAGCCCGCGAAGCCGATCGTCCGGATGCCGCCGTCCAGCGATTCGAGCCCGCGCCGGAACACCTCCGATCGCACGTCGATGCAGAAGGCCGCCTGCAGGGCCGGTCGGGCCGGGTCCAGCGCTCGCGACCGTCCGGTTAGGGCGGCGAGGAGCCTGCGCTGGACGGCGCGTTCCCAGGCCGCCTGGAGGACGGCGAGCCTGACCTGCGCCTCGGTGGGCGTCACCGGCTCGGCGAAACGCTCGCGATGGCCCGCCCAGGCCGCCGCCAGGTCGTCGCCGCCGCCGGCCAGCAGGGCCTCGTCCCAGATCACGCGGGCGGCGAGCAGGGCCAGCGCCGTATCGTCGCTCCGCCCCTCGAGCTCGGCCTGCCAGAGCCTCTGGCGGGCCAGCTGGGCCCAGCCGCCGGTCGAGGCCAGCGCGCGGTGGAAGTAGAGTTCGAGCGCCTCGGGCTCGAGTCCGAGAGTCGCGGCGGCCCGCGTCAGGGCCACCGCCGGGGTATCCGGCGCCTCGGCGACGAAGGTGGCGAAGCCCGGAACGCCGAGGATCTCCGGCGTCAGGTCGTGCACGGCGGTCAGCCGCCAGCTCGCGAAGGGGCTCGCGGCGCGCGGCGCCCGCCACATGGCCTGCCCGGCGTCGAAGTACGCCGTCGCCCAGCTGGTCAGGCGGTCCAGAAGGACGCCCGGCCAATCCTGGCCGGACAGGCGCGCCGCCAGATCCGCGACGGTCTGCAGCGGCGAGGGATCGGCGCGAAGGGACCGGGCCGCCGAGACCAGTCCATCGACCCCCTGGCGCCGGATCGAGGCCGGCGCGTCATCCAGCGCCGCGCACAGGTCCTGACGGTCGATCTCGCCGGCGGCGATCCGGTCCGCGTACCAGGCGCCGGGCATGGTGACGGCCGCGCCGCAGACCTTCCCGACCCGCGCGCCGGCTCCGGCCAGGTCAAGTCCGCTCTGGCCGAGATAGGGATTGACGGCGACCGTCGCGTCGAGCGGCCAGGCGGGCGGAATGGCCCGGATCGCCCGCCAGGCGGCGGCCTCGACGTCGTGCCGGGATGGGGACGATGGGGTGTTCGCCGGGATCATGCCGCGCCTTCCTTGACGGTGGACGGGGTGGGTCGACGCCAGGCCCTGCCGAGGCGGTCAGCGACCGCGTTGACGTAGAGGCCGTTGGCGAGGTGGATGCGAAGTCCGGCCGCCGCGGGGTGATCCGACCACAGCGGGAACATCGCCTGGGTGACGGCGACGAGGCCGAAACTGACCATGGCGAGGCCGATGATCGTCCATTCGAGACCGCGGGCCGGCGGCGGGGGCGGCAGGACGCCGTCCGTGAGCGCCGTCATCCCGGCCTGAAGCAGGAAGTAGCTGACCGTGGCCGCGACCGCATAGCCGGCGGTCCGCCGGGTCAGCGCCGCCGGCGCCTTGTCGGCGAACCCCTGCGCCAGCATGTAGGCGACCCCGAGCACCAGGATCGCCCCCAGGGCGACCGCCTGCGGAGACTTGTCGGTGAAGCCGAAGGCGAAGCCGAGCGCCGCGTAGATCGACAGCGCGGCCAGGAAGGCGAGGCCGACCGCCCGCGCTCCGGGGACGGCGACCGGCCCGGGCCGCCCGGCCGCGGCGACGCCCTCCACCGCCTGGCCCGAGGCGAGGAAGGCGTGCGCCTTGTAGAGGGAATGAGCGACGATGTGCAGCAGCGCGACCGGGAACAGCGCCAGGCCGCACTGGAAGATCATGAACCCCATCTGCCCGACGGTCGACCAGGCGAGCGAGGTCTTCACCGCCGGCTGGGTCAGCATGACCAGACCGCCGAACAGGGCGGTCAGGCCGCCCACGGCGGCCAGCGCCGCCAGCACGCCCGGCGCCAGAAGCAGCACGTCGGCGAAGCGGATGAGCAGGAAGCCGCCGGCGTTGATGACGCCCGCATGGAGCAGGGCCGAGACCGGCGTCGGCGCCTCGATCGACTCCGTCAGCCAGCCGTGGAACGGGAACTGCGCAGACTTCAGCGCCGCGGCGAGCGCCAGCAGGCCTGCCGCGCCGACAGCGGCGGCGCCGCCGTCTCCAAGCCGGGCGCGGTCGAGGATCGCGCCGATGTCGAGGCTGCCGTAGGCGGCGAACAGCAGCACCGCGGCCCCGATCAGGGCGAGGTCGGATGCGCGGGCGACGACGAATTTCTTGGCCGCGGCCCGGCGCGCCGCCGGGCGCTCCGGATAGAAGAGCAGCAGCCTCTGGAGGGCCAGGCTGGCGAGGGACCAGCCGAGGACCAGCTGGACCAGCCCTCCGGCGGTCACCAGCAGGCCGACCGCGGCGAGGGTCAGCATCAGCCAGCCGAGGAAGCGCGACCGCCCCGGTTCGCCGCGCAGGCAGGTCCCCGAGAAGCGGACGACGACCCAGCCAATGAAGGTCGCCAGGGTCAGCATGATCAGGCTGACGGCGTCGACCCGCAGGCCGATCCCGGTGTCCCGCGCCCCGAACGTGAACGGACCCGCCCCGGCGGCGACGGTCACGGCAGCGGCCGCCAGCGAGACGAGGACGGCCAGCAGCGCGACCGCCGGCGCGACCTGCGAGAAGCCTGTCTCCCGGCGCCGGCCGGCGACGACCAGCACCGATCCCACGGCGGCCTTGGCCAGCAGCACGGCATAGAGGGCGGCGCCGATGACGTTCCTTGTCTCTTCCATGGGTCAGCTCCTTCGGTGCGACCCTGTACGTCCCGGAAGTGGTTGAATAAAATTGATTGTTTGCAACAAATCGTTCTACAAAAGCGAACATGTCGGCGATCAATTTCAACCACCTGCGCTATTTCTGGGCCGTGGCGCACGAGGGCGGGCTGACGCGGGCGGCCGAGCGGCTGAACGTCTCGCAGTCGGCGCTGTCGGTGCAGCTGCAGAAGCTCGAGCGTCAGCTGGGCAACGCCCTGTTCGACCGCGTCGGCCGGCGGCTGGTGCTCACCGAGGCCGGGCGGATCGCCCTCGACTACGCCGACACCGTGTTCAAGGCCGGCGACGAGCTGCTCGACACGCTGGCGGGGCGCGGCAGCCTGGAGCGCCAGGTCCTGCGCGTCGGCGCCCTGACCACCCTCTCGCGAAACTTCCAGCTGGAGTTCCTGACGCCGCTGGTCGGCCGTCCTGACGTCGAGCTGATCGTGCGCTCCGGCGACATGCGCGGCCTGCTCGCCCAGCTGGACGCCCACGCGCTCGACGTGGTCCTCGCCAACAGCGCGCCGCCGCAGGACTCGCGCTCGGAGCTGCGCAGCCACCTGCTGGCCCGCCAGCCGGTCAGCCTCGTCGGCCGCCCGCGGGCGTCGGGCCGGGCGTTCCGCTTTCCGGACGACCTCCGGACGGAGCCGATCCTGCTGCCCAGCCTGGACAGCGAGATCCGGCACGCGTTCGACCGCATCGTGGACCTGGCCGGCATCCGGCCGATCGTCCATGCCGAGGTCGACGACATGGCCATGCTGCGCCTGCTCGCCCGGGAGCGGGACGGCGTCACCCTGGTGCCCCCGATCGTCGTCCGCGACGAACTGAGCCAGGGCGTGCTGGTCGAATACGCCCGGATCGAGGAGGTGGTGGAGACCTTCTACGCCATCACCCAGAGGCGCCGGTTCCCTAACCCGCTCCT
>CALKHU010000083.1 GCA_937991555.1 uncultured Caulobacter sp. | reverse complement strand
CGGCCTCGCCGGCTCCGGCGACGATCCACGACTTCGGCGGCTTCCCGCAGGCGCTGTTCGACGTGCGGTACCCCGCGCCGGGCGACGCGGTCCTGGCCGCCCGCGTGGCCGACCTGCTCGCGCCGGACAAGGTCGTCCAGCACCCGACCCGCGGCCTCGACCATGGCGCCTGGAGCGTGCTGCTGCCGATGTATCCGGACGCCGACGTGCCGATCGTCCAGCTGAGCCTGGACCGCGGCAAGCCGAACGCCTGGCACCACGAGGCCGGCCGCCGCCTCGCCGCCCTGCGCGACGAGGGCGTGCTGATCGTCGGCAGCGGCGACGTCGTCCACAACCTGCGCGACGTCGACTGGCGGGCCGGCGCGACGCCGGCCTGGGCCCCGCGCTTCAATGCGACGGCCAAGGCCCTGATCGAGTCCGGCGACCACGGCCCGCTGATCGACTGGCAGGGCCTCGGCCCCGACGCCGAGGCCTCGATCAACTCGGCCGAACACTACCTGCCGCTGCTCTACGTCCTCGGCGCGGCCATGCCCGGCGAGCCGGTGTCGTTCTTCAACGACGACGTCTTCGCCGGCATCTCGATGACCTCGATCGTGATCGGCGAGGCCGGAACAGGGCTCTGAAGCGGTCGTTAGCTTCGCGGGACATGCACTTCAGCGCCTGTCCCGACCGAGCAAGGAGCACCGCATGTCCAAAGCCCCGCCGATCCCCAGGGAGCAACGCAGCTTCATGGGCAAGGACGCCGATCCCGCCGAGGGCCGGCGCGACCGCCGCGACGAGCGCACCCAGCTGCAGTCCGGCCAGCCCGGCGACGCCGACGCGAACCTCAAGGAGCAGGGCCGCTACGGCAATCTCCGCCAGAACGTCGCCGACGTGCAGCACAAGGTCCAGGATCGCTGATCATGCCGGACAAGCACCCCAACACCGAGCGCTGGGGCGGCCCCGGCGCCAGCCACGAGAACGCCAGGCAGCCCCAGCCGCCGAAGGTCGACCCCCGCGCGCCGGGCGAACCGACCAACACCCCCTTCAGCCACGTCTCCGGCGGCGGCGGCGAACGCGACCGCCACCACGGCCATGATGTGAGGGCCAAGCGCGACACCGAGGAGAACTCGGAACAGCGGGCCAAGCCCTAGCTCTGGCGGGGGCATGCCCCTCCGGGCGTGTCCCCTGGGGTTATCCGCGCCTCTTCACGTCATCCTGAGCAGCCGCGCAGCGGCGTGTCGAAGGACGCACGGCGCAAGCGGTTTTCGAGGGCAACCCTGACGAGGCGGACCAAGAAGGCTGGCCGCTACCCCATCGCCTTCAGCCGGTCCGCCGCCTTCTGCGCCGCCGCGTCGCGCTGCGCCCGCACCGCGCCGTAGAAGCCCTGGATCCGGTCCAGCACCGCCGGCGGGGCCAGTTCCGGCCGGCCGCAGTCGAACGGCGGCGCCGGGGCGTATTCGAGCGCCAGCTGCAGACCCTGGGCGAAGTCCTCGCCGGCGATCTCCCGGGCCACGACCAGCGCGAAGTCGATCCCCGCCGTCACCCCGCCGCCGGTGATGTAGCGGCCGTCGACCACCACCCGGGCCGGGTCGGGGATGGCGCCGAACAGCGCCAGCTGGTCGCGCCAGGCCCAGTGGCAGGCCGCCCGCCGCCCTGTCAGCAGGCCCGCCGCCGCCAGGATCAGCGATCCGGTGCAGACGCTGGTCACATAGCGCGCGCCCTCGGCCAGCCGCCGGATCTGGCCCATGAAGGCCTCGTCGTTCATGGCGTCCACGGTGCCGAAGCCGCCCGGTACGCAGAGCAGGTCACAGCGCGGGATGTCGAAGAAGGGCGTCAGCCCGGCGAAGGTCAGCCCGTCGGCCTCCATCTCGCCGCCCTCGAGGCTGGCGACGGTCACCGTCGCGCCGGGCAGCCGCTGCAGGAACTGGTGCGGGCCGGTGAAGTCCAGGTGTGTCACGCCCGGATAGAGGGCGAAGACGATGGTGAGTTCAGGGTCGGGCATGGGCTGGTCCTTCGGCTTGACGCCCGCACAGTCGCAGGCCTAGCGTGCGTCTGAAATGACAAGGTTCCCTCGTTTTCCGCCATGCGCACCATCGGCCTGCTGATCTTCCCCGATTTCCAGCTGCTCGACGCGGCCGGTCCGATCGCGGCCTTCGAGATCGCCGCCCGGCACGCGCCCGGCGCCTACCGCATCCTTGTGCTGTCGCAGGGCGGCGGTCCGGTGGTCAGCTCGGCCGGCGTGACCTGGCAGGCGGAGGCCTTCGCCGCGGCGCCGGCGCTCGACACCCTGATCGTGTCCGGCGGCGAAGGCACGCGGGGGCCGGCCATCTGCGCCGAAACCCTCGACTTCGTGCGCCGCTCGGCGCGCGCCGCCCGCCGCACGGCCAGCGTCTGCTCGGGCGCCTACGTCCTGGCGGAGGCCGGGCTGCTCGACGGTCGCCGCGCCACCACCCACTGGGCGCGGTCGCAGCATTTCGCCCGCCGGTATCCGAAGGTGAAGCTCGAGCCGGACCGCATCTTCGTTCGCGACGGCGAGGTCTGTACCAGCGCCGGCATCACCGCCGGCATCGATCTGGCGCTGGCCATGATCGCCGCCGACCTCGGCGAGGACATCGCCCGCGCGACCGCCCAGCAGCTGGTGGTCTACCACCGGCGACCGGGCGGCCAGTCGCAGTTCTCGGCCCTGCTCGAGCTCGACGCCGGCGACCGGTTCGACGGCCTGCTGGCCTGGGCGCGCGAGAACCTGCGCGAACCGCTGACCGTCGAGCAGCTGGCGGCCCACGCGGGCATGAGCGAGCGCAACTTCGCCCGCGCCTTCGCCGCCGCCTGCGGCGTGACCCCGGCCAAGGCGGTCGAGCGCCTCCGGGTCGAGGCCGCCCGCGCCCTGCTCGATTCCCAGCCGCTGCAGGTCGAGGACGTCGCCCTGGAGACCGGCTTCGGCGACGCCGAGCGCATGCGCCGCGCCTTCATCCGCGCCTTCGGCCAGCCGCCGCAGGCGCTGCGCAGAGGGGCGAAGGCGGCCTAGTAGTCCGGCGCCCCCGGGAACATGTGCATGTACGGCTGAGCCTCGGCGATCACCCGCGCGAACGACGGCCGCGCCTCCAGCCGGTCGTAGTAGCCCTGCAGATGCGGTCGTTCGCCCCAGGCGTGGCAGCGCTGCGCGTAGAACAGCGACGGGCTGGCGCTGACGTCGGCGAGCGAATAGGCCCCGCCCGTCATCCAGGTCCGGCCGTCGGCCAGCTCGGCCTCGAGGTGGGCATAGGCCTTGTCGAGCAGCGCACGCGCCTCGGCCACTCCGAACCGATCCTTGGCGCCTTCGGGCCGCAGCACCTCGAACACCAGCCGGCCCTGCGGCGTCATCACATAGTTGTCGAAGAACCGGTCCCAGAACCGCGCCTTCAGCGCGGCCTCGGAGTCCGCCGGGATCATCGTCCCGCCGAGGAAACGGTCCAGGTATTCGATGATCACGCTGGACTCGACGACCGTCTCGTCCCGCGCCTCGTCGCGCAGCAGCGGCATCTTGCCGAGCGGCCAGCGCCGCATGAATTCGACGATCGGACCGTCGTCCCTGCCGAACTCCAGCTTCTCGAACATGAACGGCGTTCCGGCCTCGTACAGCGGGATCAGCGCCTTCCAGCAGTAGGACGACAGCGGATGGGCGAACAGGCGGAGGGTCATGGCGGCTCCAACGAAATCACTTAAGTGATTTCTAAAGTTTTCGACGCCCGCCCGTCAAGGCGTCCCTCACGTGCGTCCTTCGACACGCCGCTGCGCGGCTGCTCAGGATGACGTATTCAGAAGGCCGCCCACCGACGTCATGGTGAGCAGCGGCCACCGGCCGCGTGTCGAACCACGCACAGAGCCTGCCCATGCCCCTGCCGACGATCTACGAAACCCACCGCGTGGTCCCCGCCAAGGGCTTCGACGACCTGAAGGTCGGCGACCGCTATCCGCTGCCGTCCCGCACGCTGGGCGACGGCAACTTCGCCGCCTTCCAGGCGGTCAGCCTCGACAACCATCCGATCCACTACGACGTCGAATACTGCCAGGCCCTCGGCCATCCCGGCCCGCTCGCGCATGGACTGCAGGTGCTGTGCTTCACCGCCGCCGGGGCCGGCCTGTTCCCGCACGAGATCGGCGACGCCCTGCTGGGCATGATCGAGGTGCGGGCGAAGGTGCTGAAGAGCGCCTATCCGGGCGACACCCTCTATCCGGCGCTGGAGATCACCGACCTCAAGCGCCAGCGCACGACGGGCGTGGTGACCATGCGGGCCTGGGTCGTGAACCAGAAGGGCGAGACCGTCCTGGATGGCGAGCACGTGTATCTTCTTCGCCTGTAGTCCTCTCCCTCTTGGGAGAGGGAGACCGCCCGGAGGGCGGTGGAGAGGGAAGCGCCCGCGCTGAAGGACCTGGCGCGAACGCGAAGGAAGCCGAACACCGAGCTCGACCGGCGATTGCCGCGCCCCCCGCTCCACCGTGCTCCGCATGGTCCCCCTCTCCCAGGAGGGAGAGGCAGCGCGTAGATGTCCGCCGCTCTTGGCTGACGTTACGCGAGGGGCGTAAGGGGGCTTCAAGGGAGGAGCCCATGAAGCTCGATTCAAGCATTTCGGCCGTCGTCACCGGCGGCGCTTCCGGCCTCGGCGCGGCCACCGCCCGGCGCCTGGCCGCCGACGGCGTCCGTGTCGCCATCTTCGACCTCAACGAGGAGCTCGGCGAGGCGCTGGCGAAGGAGATCGGCGGCGTGTTCTGCAAGGTCAACGTCGCCTCGACCGAGGAGGTCGACGCCGGCTTCGCCAGGGCCCGGGCCGCGATCGGCCAGGAGCGGATCCTCGTGAACTGCGCCGGCGTCGGCGGCGGGGCCAAGACCGTCTCGCGCGACAAGCAGACCGGCGAGATCAAGGAATACCCGCTCGACAACTTCGAGCGCATCGTCGGCATCAACCTGATCGGCACCTTCCGCTGCATCACCAAGAGCGCGGCCGGCATGCTGACCCTGCCGGTGCTCGAGGACGGCGACCGCGGCGCCATCGTCAACACCGCCTCCGTCGCCGCCGAGGACGGCCAGATCGGCCAGGTCGCCTACACCGCCTCCAAGGCCGGCGTGGTCGGCATGACCCTGGTCATCGCCCGCGACCTCGCCAGCGAGTACATCCGGGTGAACACCATCCTGCCCGGCATCTTCGACACCCCGCTGCTCGGCCGCGCGCCGGAGCATGTGAAGGCCGGCCTCGCCGCCCAGGTGCCCCATCCGCGCCGCCTCGGCGTGCCGGAGGAGTACGCGCACCTGGCGCACACCATGATCACCAACGGCTATTTCAACGGCGAGGACGTCCGTCTCGACGGCGCCATTCGCATGACGCCGCGCTAAACCACAAAAGACCGCACCGGAAGGAAGACCCCCATGAGCGAAGCCTGGATCATCGACGCCGCCCGCACCCCGCGCGGCATCGGCAAGTACGGCAAGGGCGCCCTCTACGACATCCACCCGCAACAGCTGGGCGCGACGGTCCTGAAGGCGATCGCCGAGCGCAACGACCTCAACACCGCCGACGTCGACGACGTGATCTGGGGCACCAGCAGCCAGCGCGGTCCGGCCGCCGGCGATCTGGGCCGCATGTCGGCGCTCGACGCCGGTTATGACATCCGCTCCAGCGGCGTGACCCTCGACCGCTTCTGCGGCTCGGGCATCACCACGGTGAACTTCGCCGCCGCGACCATCATGTCGGGCATGTCGGACCTCGTCGTGGCCGGCGGCTGCGAGATGATGTCGATGCCGAACCGCCGCTCGCCGGAAGACGGCCCGGTGACCATGGACCAGGGCAACCTGCGCCTGCGCGCCAGGCACCCGCAGTCGCACCAGGGCATCTGCGCCGACGCCATCGCCACCATGGAAGGCATCAGCCGCGAGGCGCTCGACGCCCTCGCCCTGGTCAGCCAGCAGCGCGCCGCCGTCGCCATCGCCGAGGGCCGGTTCTCCAGGAGCCTGGTCCCCGTCTACAAGGAAGACGGAACCCTGGCCCTCGACCACGAGGAGTTCCCGCGTCCGCAGACGACCGCCGAGGGCCTCGCCGCCCTGAAGCCGTCGTTCGAGGCCATGGCCGACGTGCCGCTCGACAAGGAAGGCACCACCTTCCGCAAGCTGATCAACGCGGTCTACCCGGACCTCGACATCAAGTTCTTCCACCACGCCGGCAACAGCTCGGGCGTCGTCGACGGCGCCGCGGCCCTGCTGCTGGCCTCGCCGAAGTACGCCGAGGCCAACGGCCTGAAGCCCCGCGCCCGCGTGGTGGCCATGGCCAACCAGGGCGACTCGCCGACCCTGATGCTGAACGCCCCGGTCCCGGCGGCCCGCAAGGTGCTGGCCAAGGCCGGCCTGACGGTCGACGACATCGACCTGTGGGAAATCAACGAGGCCTTCGCGGTCGTGGCCGAGAAGTTCATCCGCGACCTCGGCCTCGACCGTGAAAAGGTCAACGTGAACGGCGGCGCCATGGCTCTGGGCCACCCGATCGGCGCCACCGGCTCGATCCTGATCGGCACCATGGTCGACGAGCTGGAGCGCACTGGCAAGAAGCGCGGCCTGATCACCATGTGCGCCGCCGGCGGCATGGCTCCGGCCATCATCGTCGAGCGCATGTAGTCCCCCGACTGATGATCTGAGTTGAGAGAGGCCGTCGGCGGAAACGCCGGCGGCCTTTTCCGTAGGGTCCCGCCAACCCCTCGACCCGTCATGGCCCGACCTGTTCGGGCCACCCATGAACACCGCCGTCGCCCTGCGGGCTTCGACACGCGCCTCCGGCGCTGCTCAGCATGACTATGGAGGGTGGCCTTCTTTTCCAGTCATCCTGGGGAGCCGCGCAGCGGCGCGTCGAAGGACGCGACGCGCCTACCCCTCCTTCGCCGCCAGCGCCGCCACCTGGCCGCGCAGGGTCTCGAGGATCTCGGTGTTGCAGCGCAGGAGGTCCATCAGCTGCTGGTCGCGCACCGCGTCCAGCTTGTCGTGCAGCCGCATGATCTCCAGTTCGGCGCGCAGGTTGACGAGGTAGTCGTGCTCGGCCGCCTCGCGATCCTTCGCCGCCTGGCGGTTCTGGCTCATCATGATCACCGGCGCCTGGATCGCCGCCAGGGTCGACAGCATCAGGTTCAGGAAGATGAAGGGGTAGGGATCGAAGGCCAGCGCCTTCGACGCCAGCGCCAGGTTCAGCCCCATCCAGCCGAGCAGCAGGCAGGCGAACACGATGATGAACGACCAGGAGCCTCCCACCGCCGCCACCCGGTCGGCCAGCCGTTCGCCGAAGGTCAGGCCGTCGTCGCCGACCCGCGGCCCGGCGGCCGAAGGGGACTTGTCGACCATCAGGTCGATCACGCTGCGCTTCACCGGCGGCAGGTCGTCGTAGGGGCTGTCCAGCAGTTCGCGGGACAGGGCGTCGCGGCGGGCGTCGGTCATGGTCGGGCTCCCCGATTTTCCGCCCGCAATTGACCCCGCGTCGGCCTTGACCGGCAAGGCCCATGCGCCGTCAGATCGTCGCAACGGGAAACGGGAGGCGGGACATGGCTGCAAACGGCCGCAAGGCGATCTTCATCACGGGCGCGGCCAGCGGCATCGGCCTTGGGGCGGCGAGGCGGTTCGCGAAGGAGGGCTGGTTCGTCGGCCTGTCGGACATCGACGCCGCCGGCCTCAAGGCCGCCGAGGCTGAACTCGGCGCGGACAACTGCTCCACCCACATCCTCGACGTTTGCGACCGCCAGGCCTGGGACAACGCCCTCGGCGCGTTCGGCAGGGCCTCGGGCGGCCGGATGGACGTGCTGCTCAACAACGCCGGCATCGCCAACTACGGCTTCTTCGAGGACCAGACCGACGAGGAGGCCGACCGCCAGGTCTCGATCAACGTCAACGGCGTCATCAACGGCGCCCGCGCCGGCCTGCCGCTGCTGAAGGCGACGCCGGGCTCGACCCTGATCAACGTCGCCTCCTGCGCCGGGCTGTTCGGCGCGCCCAAGATGGCCATCTACTGCGCCACCAAGTTCGCGGTGCGCGGCCTCTCGGAAGCCCTCGACGCGGAATGGTCGCGCCACGGCGTCGCCGTACGCTGCATCATGCCCTGGTTCGTGGATACGCCGATCCTGCAGGCCGGATCACAGGGCAGCAACGAGAAGATCGCCGACAGCATCCGGGCCGGCGGCTCTGAGGTCTACACCGTCGAGGAAGCCGCTGACGTGATCTTCAACTCGGTGGCCTCGAAGGAGCTGCACCACGTCGTCGGCAAGGCGGGCAAGCGGCTGCGCTTCGTCGCCCGCTTCATGCCGGGTCAGGTCAGGAAGCAGCTCCGCCAGATGCTGCAGGCTTGACCACCGGCTCGGACCGCGCCGGCGCGGCGTGCTTCGGGGCGGACGCCGGCTCGACCGGCTTGCCCGACGGACCGCCGAGGCCGACGGCGCCGTCGACGATCTCCAGCGGCTGCGGGGCCACCGCCGTGGCGGCGATGAACACCGCGTCCCGCGACGGGGCGAGGGCGGTGTAGGGGATCGGCTCGGCCGGGCTGAGGCCGGCGTAGACCTGCCGCTCGCCGAGTTCGGGACCGGACGGCTGCGGCGTGCGGTCGAACATGCCCGGTTGGCCGCCGCGGCCGCCGAACCGGTAGAAGATGTGCAGGCCCACCTGCCCCACCCGCGTCAGGCGCGGGCCCCAGCCCGGCGAGACGTTGATGGTGTGGAAGTGGGTGGCGTTACCGACGTCGGCCATCACCGCGCCGGACAGGGCGCGCGTCGCCACGCGCTCGGCGCGGGCCCAGGCGCCCGGCTCGCGGCGCTTCCGCATCGACCCGTCGCAGGCGAAGCTGAACTGGCAGGTCCCGCGGCCGTAGGCGCCCTGGAAGACGACGCCGCAGATGGTCTTGGGGAAGGCCGGGTGGCGCACGCGGTTGAGCACCACCTGGGCGACGGCGGCCTGGCCGGCCGGTGTCTCGCCCCGGGCCTCGTAGTAGACCGCCTGGGTCAGGCACTCGAGATCGCGCGAGGCTTCCAGCGCGCCCTCCAGCCGGAAGGGCCGGGCGGCCGGGCTGATGGTCAGGACATTGCCGAAGCTGGCCTTGATCAGCTGCCCCTCGGCCTGCGCCGTCGAGCGGCCGGCGTGGCGCTCCAGACGGGCGGCGAACAGGGCGGCCTGGCGGTCGCGCTGGGCGGCGCCGGTGCTGGTGAAGGGATCATGTCGCCTGGCCACGGCCAGGGCGGAGTCGTCCATCCGGTTCACGACCCGCTGAAGGTCCTCAGCCGCGTAGCCGCCCGAGGCGACATCGGCGAGCTCGCTGACGCGCGCATGCGTCGAAGCCGCCTGGGCGTAGCCGCCCGCCAGATAGGCGCCGCCGAGAATGCCGCCGAGGCTCACGCCCAGGGCGGTTCCGGTCAAGACGACGCTGACCAGCGCGCGCGCCTTCGCACGCGTCTGCGAGGGAGGAAACAACGGATTCGTGTCCTGTGCGGCGAGGGCGTCCCGCCCCCCGACTCGACGCCCGAACGACCCTCTGAACGCATCGAGGAAGGGCCGCCGGACGGGGATTCGGCCTGTTCACGAAGAAGCCGAAGTCCGCCTTGTACCCGGCTATATGGCCTAAATGTGGCCGATTCGCAAGCATATGCTGCGCCGCACAACGACTCGCCGCCGCCGCGACTCTGCGAATGCTTGCGCAGTCCTTGTGACTCAACAGGTTGCGCCATTGCGGGACTCGCCGTGCTTCAGTGCAGCATTTCGCGCGACTCGCGAGCGGGAACTCCCGCGCCTCGCCCGTCGTTCGACAGGAAAGGCCCATGGGCCGCCTGACGAGGAAACGACCATGACCGACCTGCGCAAGACCCTTCCCCTGGTCGCCGCCATCGGCCTGACGGCGGCCAGTCTCGCCGCCTGCGGCCACAACATGGAGCAGCGCGCGGCGACCGGCGCCATCGCCGGCGCCGCGGTCGCCGGTCCTCCGGGCGCGGTGGTCGGCGCCGCCACCGGCGCGGTGATCAACGAGGCCGACAAGCCGGACAAGTAGCCGAGCGACAGCGGAGAGGCCCGTTGCCAGCGTCACCGTCCGGAGTCACCATGTCAGCGGGTAACCTGCTTGGGGACACGACATGCGACGGGCGATCTATCTCCTCTCGGCCATGGCCATCGCGGCCGCCGGCCCGGCGACGGCGGCCGACCTGCTCTATCCGGGCGGATCGCTGCTCAGCGAAGATGCGATCGGCAAGCCGGTCTGGGTGATCCAGGCGCAGTGCGCCGGCCTCTACGGCGCGACCAGCAATGTCATGGCCGAGCGCGGCGACGCCGACGGCGCCGCGGCCGCGAAGGCGCAGGGCGTCGTCTTCCTGCGCGACTCCATCGACCGCGTGATGCGCGATCGCGCCCTGTCCAGGGCCGACGCCACGGCGGCGGTGGGCCCGGCCGTGAACGCCGGCCGCGCCGAGGGCTTCCAGAAGATCCGCGAAGGCGGCGGCTTCGGCCCCCGCTCGCACTGGAACGTCGCCCGCAGCGTCTGCCTCGACGTCGCCGACGTCTACCAGGGCATCCGCTACCGCTGACCCGCCGCGGGCGCATCCGCTTGACGCCGCCCCGGCGGCCCGCCTGAGTGCGCCGTCGGACGAGAGGAGTCGAGATGCGTTTGAGCGTTGTCGCGGGGCTGGTGGCCGGCGCCTGTCTCGCCGCGGCCGCGACACAGGCGGACGCACAGTCGTTCAGCCGCCGCTTCGACCTCATCCGGCTGCAGGATCGCGCCGTGGCCGCCGCCGGCGCGGTGTTCCAGTCCTCGGGCAAGGCCTGCTCCAGCCAGGCGCCGGCGCTGCGGAGCGTCTACGACGATCCGCGCTTCGACCGCATGACCCCGGAGATCCGGCGCACGGCGCTCTACGCCATCATGGTCTGCGCCGAGGGCGAGGACCTTCCGTTCGCGGTCCAGGCCGCCCGGCGCCTTGAACCCCTCGCAGAGGAGCCGGCCGAGATCGGCGCCGTCCATTCGGTGCAGATCTCCGAGGCCATGCAGCGCGGCGCGACGGTCGAGGCCGCCCGCATCTTCCTGTCCCTGCTTGAGACGCAGCCGCAGGTCGTCGCCGGCTGGGAGCCGGAGATGATCGGGCCGTTCGCCGACTACATCGACGAGGACCCCGAGCTGTCGCTGAAGCTCGCCGGGCGGCTGGCGTCGGTCGAATGGACCAACGAGGCCAGCCGGCGCGCCGCCGCAAACGCCTGGGCCCTGTCGTACGGCTGGCAGCTGGCCGACCGGGGGCGGCTGGCGGAGGCCGGCGCCGCGGTCGCCCGGGCGGACGACCTCTATGTCATGCTGATCGTCGCCGGCGACCGCCGCTTCGCCCGCGTCTGGGACCGGTTCGCCGCCGAGAAGCGTTTCGACTGGACCGCGCTGGCCGAGGCCCGGCTCGCCCGCGCCACGGCTGAAGTCGCCGACCGGCCGGCCAGCCTCCGCCCCGCCGACGACATGATCGGCGCCCTGCGCGCGCTCGGCCGGCTGAAGGAGGCGATCCAGGTCGGAGAGGCCTTCCGCGCCCGGCTGCAGGACGGCGAGGCGTTCGACGACCCCGGCCAGCGGGATGATGTCCTGATCGGCCTCGCCCAGGCCCTGTTCGAGGCGGGCCGCTACGCCGAGTCCGAGGCCGTGTTCCGCGAAGCCATCGGCGAGGACGCGGACGACCGGCAGGTGGACGCCCGGCTCGCCTTCGCCGGCCGCCTGCTCGACCTCTCGCGGCCGAAGGAGGTGCTGGAGGTGCTGTCCGCCATCGACGACGGCGACGTCACCCCCTACGGGCGCCTGTGGATCCAGTCGCAGCGCGCCTGCGCCCTGGTCGCCCTTGATCCGGCCGCCTACGAGGCCGCCCTGGACGGGCTGCGCAAGGGCAAGGGCGAGAACCCGGCCGCGCTGAGCCAGGCGCTGATCTGCGGCGACCGCCTGCCCGAGGCCCGCGCCCTGATGATCGAGCGCCTGAACACGCCCCGGCACCGCGCCGGCGCCCTCGACCCCTACTGGGTCACCCGCGGCCCGGCGGACCAGCCCGCCTGGCTGGCGGAGTTCGAGCGCCGCCGCCAGCTGGTGCTGAACGATCCGGCCGTGCTCGCCGCCCTGGCTGCTGTCGGCCGCAAGGTCGAGGCCCCCCTGTGGGGCGACTACTGGGGCGGCTTCTAGAAGTCTGATGCGGGGTTGGGGGACCTCATGCGCATGCGTTTTCTGACGGCCGCCATCGTGGCCGGCCTGGTTGCGGCGCCTGTCGCGCAGGCCGCCGCGCCGCTGGCGGGACCCGCGCCGGCGGTCGGCGCCCCCGCCGACCTGCTGGCCCTGGACCGCGAGGTCAGCGCCCTGCTCACGCCGG
>CALKHU010000082.1 GCA_937991555.1 uncultured Caulobacter sp. | reverse complement strand
TCGCGCCCCGCCAGCTCATGGCGAAAACCTTGTCGCCCTTCATGGCCGCGCCCTGTGTGAAGTAGGCGACCACGTCGTAGCCGCCGGCCCCCAGGTCGGAGAGCGGAGCGGTGTAGACCGGGGGCTTGGCGGCATGGGCGGGCAGGGCGGGCGCGGTGCAGGCGAGCAGGGTCATGACGGCGATCAGGGCTCTCATGGAAAACAGGCTCCGTCAGGCCGCGCGTCGTCCGGCCGCGAAAGCGTCGGCGACGAGCGGCGGGTCGAGCGGGGTTTCGGCGATGTGGTTGACGTAGTTGCTCAGCGTCTTGAGCCCGACGGCCAGGATGATCTCCAGCGCGTTGGCCCGGGTGAATCCCGCCGCCTCGAAGGCGGCGATGTCGGCGTCGGCGAGGAATCCGCGTTCCCGAACCATCTTGACGCAGAAGAGGCGGAGGGCCTCCAGCCGCGCGTCGGCGACCGGACGTCGCGCGCGGATGTCGGCGATCGTCCCGTCGTCCAGCGCCGCGTCCCGGGCGCCCACCGTATGCGCCGGGGTGCAGTAGTGGCTGTCGTGCTCGACTGACAGCGCCAGCAGGATCAGCGCCCGCTCACGGGCCGTGAAGTCGGTCTTGCGGAAGATGGCCGCCAGGGTGGCGTAGCCCTCCAGCAGGGCGGGGGCCTCGGCCATCTGGGCGACGAGGTTGGGGACATAGCCGATCGTCCGGCTCGCCTCCTCCAGAATCGGCTTGGCGGCGAAGGGGGCGGTGGCGCGGGTGTGCAGCGGAAATTCAGCCATGCCGCACTCTGGCTGCCGCGACCCTTGGCGATAATGCTGTTATTCGACAGGTGTTTCATGTCATTTTGGCATGAATGGATCGCCTCGACGCCTATCGCCTCTTCGTCCGCGCCGCGGACGCCGGCGCCATCTCCAGGGCGGCGCGAGAACTCGGCATGGGGCAGCCTGCGGCGAGCCGCCTGCTCGACGCGCTGGAGGCCCGGCTGGGGGCCCGTCTGTTCCTGCGCACCACGCGGCGGCTCGTGCTCACCGAGGCGGGGCGGCTCGCGCTCGACCGCGCCCGGTCGGTGCTCGCCGAGGCGGAGGGGCTCGAGGCGGCGGTGAAGGGCCTGGACCGCACCCCGGCGGGCCTGCTGCGGGTCGCCGCCTCGGTCGCCTTCGCCCGCGCCGAGCTGGTTCCGCACGTCGGGGCCTTCCTCGAAGAGCATCCGCAGATGCGGCTCGACTTCGTGCTCAAGGACGAGCGCGTCGACCCGGTCGCCGATGCGGTCGACCTGACCTTCCGGCTCGGCCCGCTGGAGGACAGTCGCCTCGTCGGCCGACGGCTGTGCGCCTACGAACGGTGGCTGGTCGCGGCCCCGCTGGATGAGCCCCCTCTCACGCCGGGCGATCTGCAGCGCGGCCGGACCGTCGACTTCGCCGGCGTCGCCTACGGTCGTCGCTGGCCGCTCACGGACGGCCGGCGCACGCTGGAGGTCGAGGTGCGCGGCGAGACGCGCGCCAGTTCCGGCGAGGCGATCGTCGATCTCGTCGCCCAGGGACTGGGCGTCGCGCTGCTGCCGTCCTTCGTCGTCGCCGGGCCCGTCGCCGGGGGACGGCTGGTGCGGGTGATGCCGGCCTGGAGCGGCCCGCCGCTCGAGCTGCACGCGCTCTGGGCGGCGAAAGAACTTCCCCGCAAGGCCCGCGCTTTCATCGATTTCATTGCGCCGCGGCTGTCTGGATACCGCTAGGTCAAACAGATGTTTGCGCGGGCGGCCGGCCTGTGCTTTTGACCACCCGAGGGCGACGCCAGATTGCTCCGCCGATTCAGTGCCCCATCGGGAGGATTCCGAATGACCGAAGCCGCCGCGACCCTGCCGCCGAACTGGCCCGCCATGTCGATCAAGGACGCGTACGCGATCCTGACCGCTCCGGGCATGCCGACCGAGATGGAGGAGGTCGTCATCCGCGGCATTCCGACCCGGGTCTGGAAGAACGCCCCGCCGACCCTGCGCGACGTGGTCAGCATCGGCCGCGCCCACGGCGACAAGGTCTTCCTCGTGCATGAGGACGAGCGCGTCACGTTCGAGGCCTTCCACCGCGGGGTGGCGAACTTCGCCAGGGCTCTGGCGGACAAGGGCGTGAAGAAGGGCGACCGCGTCGCCATCGTGATGCGCAACCTGCCGGAATGGCCGGTGGCTTTCTACGCCGCCGCCTGCCTGGGCGCGATCGTGACGCCGCTGAACGCCTGGTGGACCGGACCGGAGCTCGAGTACGGGCTGACCGATTCCGGCAGCAAGGTCTGCATCGTCGACGTCGAGCGCTTCGACCGCCTCGCCGAGCATTTCCCCAACTGCCCAGACCTCGAGCATGTGTTCGTCGCCCGCATGATCGACGAAGTGGCCCATCCCTATGTGACGCGGATGGAGGACGTGATCGGCGGTCCGAACAGCTGGGCGGATCTGCCGGACCTGCCGCTGCCCGACGGCCCCATCGAGCAGGACGACGACGCGACCATCTTCTACACCTCCGGCACCACCGGTAAGCCCAAGGGCGCGCTGGCCACCCAGCGCAACATCAACTCCAACATCATGGCCGCCCTCTGCGTCGGGGCGCGGAACTTCCTGCGTCGCGGCGAGCAGCCGCCGGCCCCCGATCCCAGCCTGCCGCAGAAGGGATCGCTGCTGAGCGTGCCCTTCTTCCACGCCACCGGCTGCTTCGCGGTGCTGAATCCGACGCTGTTCGCGGGCGGCAAGCTGGCGATGATGCGCAAGTGGGATCCGGAGCAGGCGATGCAGGTCATCGAGCGCGAGCGGCTGACCAGCGCCGGCGGCGTGCCGACCATCGCCTGGCAGATCATCGAGCACCCGAACCGCGACAAGTACGACCTCAGCTCGATCGAAAGCATGGCCTACGGCGGCGCCCCCTCGGCGCCGGAACTGGTCCGCAAGATCAAGGAGGTCTGGCCGAACTCCCAGCCCGGCAACGGCTGGGGCATGACCGAGACCTCGGCGACGGCGACCTCCAACTCGGCCGAGGACTACGTCAACCGCCCGGACAGCTGCGGCCCGGCCGTGCCGGTCACCGACATCAAGATCATGACGGTCGAGGCGCCCCACCGCGAGCTCGGTCCGAACGAGGTCGGCGAACTGTGGTGCAAGGGCCCGCAGGTGGTGAAGGGCTACTGGAACAAGCCGGAGGCCACCGCCCAGACCTTCGTCGACGGCTGGGTCAAGACCGGCGACCTCGCCCGCATCGACGAGGAAGGCTTCTGCTTCATCATCGACCGC
>CALKHU010000081.1 GCA_937991555.1 uncultured Caulobacter sp. | reverse complement strand
CGGCGTTCCCCTTGCGCGGAACCCGGCGCCGCCGTAAGCCGCGCCTGAGATGTTCGCCTTCCTCGCCAATCCCGACCGGTTCATGGCCTTCTCGCGCTGGGCCGCGCCGATGTTCGGCGCCCTCGCCGCGCTGGCCATCGCCGCCGGCCTGTGGCTGAGCTTCACTGCGCCGGAGGACTACCAGCAGGGCGACACGGTCCGGATCATGTTCATCCATGTGCCGGCCGCCATCCTCGCCAGCTTCGTCTACGTCTGCCTCGGGGTGGCCAGCTTCCTGACCCTGGTCTACCGCCACGCGCTGGCCGACGCCGCCGCCCGGTCGGCCGCCCCGCTGGGCGCGGTGTTCACGGCGCTGGCGCTGGCCACCGGCGCCCTGTGGGGCAAGCCCATGTGGGGAACCTGGTGGGTCTGGGACGCGCGCCTGACCTCCGTGCTGGTGCTGCTGCTGTTCTACCTCGCCTACATCGCCCTGCGCTCGGCCATCGACGACGAGACGAAGGCCGGCCGCGCGGCCGCCATCCTGGCCCTGGTCGGGGTCATCAACCTGCCGATCGTCAAGTTCTCGGTCGACTGGTGGAACAGCCTGCACCAGGGCTCCTCGACCCTGTTCGCCGACGCGGGCGACGCCCTGCCCCCGGTCTATGCCCTGCCGCTCGGCCTGATGGTCGCCGGCTTCATGGCCGCGTTCGGCTCGCTGTGGCTGCTGCGCATCGAGACCGAGGTCCGCCGTCGGCGCGCGACGGTGCTGGCCCTCAAGGCGGCGGAGGCCTGATGCCCGACTTCGACGCCGGCAAGTACGCCCTCTACGTCTGGCCCGCCTTCGCGGTCACCGCGGCGGCTTTCGCCTGGATGATCGTCGACACCCTCGCCCGCGCCCGCCGCTGGAAGCGCGAACTGGACCGGCTGTCGCGCCGGGACGGCGAATGAAACGCCTGCTGGCCTTCCTGCCCCTCGCGGCCCTCGCCCTGCTGGCGGTGCTGTTCGTCGGCTACAGCCTGAACCGCAACCCGCAGGTTCAGCCGCAGGCGATGGTCGGCAAGCCGGCCCCCGCCGTCGTCCTGCCCTCGCTGGACACCGGCCAGGCGACGCCGCTGGCGCAGGCCGCGCCCGGGCCGGTGCTGGTCAACTTCTACGCCTCCTGGTGCGCCCCCTGCGAGATCGAGCATCCGGTGCTGATGAAGCTGAAGGCCGAGGGCGCCCCGATCGTCGGCGTCGCCTACAAGGACGCGCCGGAGAACAGCCGCGCCTTCCTGACCCGGCTCGGGGACCCCTTCCGCGCACGGCTGGTCGACCGCGATGGCCGCGCCGGCCTGGAGTTCGGCGTCACCGGCGTGCCGGAGACCTTTCTGGTCGGCTCCGACGGAACGATCCTGGCCAAGCACAGCGGCCCGCTGACGCTTGAGGACGCGCGGGCTCTGCTGGCGAAAGCGCGATAGCGATCCTCTCCCACCGGGAGAGGGGGACCATGCGGAGCATGGTGGAGAGGGATGCAATCAGGAGCGTCCAGGATCGGGTTCCGGGCGCTGTGCAAATGACTTGCCGACCCGGCCTGCTTGGCGGCCGGCTGATCTGGTCGCTCGTGGGCCGCGCCCCTGGCCCTCAGCACCGCCACCTCTCCACCATGCTCCGCATGGTCCCCCCCCTCAAGGGGAGGAGCCGCAGCGCCGTTAACCCCCGCTTCACGGGAGCGAACATAGTTTCTGCGGCGTTAACCATGTTTGGGAATCGCCCGTGACCGCCGTCCGCCCCCCTGTCTGGCCGACCGTCCAGCCGCCCGCCTCGGGCGGCGCGGGCAATGCGCGGGCCTCGGCGAGGGGCGCCTTCTTCGAGCAGGCCCTGGGCCGGGCGAGCGGCCAGCCCCAGCGGCCCCAGCCCGCCCAGGCGGTGCAGCCGACGACGGTCCGTCCCGAGACCATGCCCCAGCCGCACGCCGAGCGCGTGCGGACGACCTTCACGCCGCCCTCGGAACCGCCGCAGCGCATCCTTCGCCCGGGTTCGCTGCTGGACATCAAGGTCTGACCGGGGACGGCTCCGGGCGCGGCCCGTGGCTGTCCTCCTCAACACCATTCGAAGGCTGTCGCGGGGACAGGGAGCGCGCCGATGCAGGCCGCTACATCCAGTCCCCGGCCTATTCCGCCGCCGGCGCCTCGACCGCTTCGGCCTTCGCGGTCTTCTTCTTTTTCTTCTTGCCGGCCTTGGCGGGCTTCTCGGCCTTCTCGGCCTTTCCGGCCTTGGGCTTCTTCACGGCCGCGACGCCGGTGGCCACGGCCGCCAGCGCCTCGAGAAAGGCTTCGCGCCGGCCCTTGGGCAACAGCGCCAGCAGGCGGGCGTCGGCGGCGGCCGCCTTCGGGCCGGTCTCGGCGAGGGCGGCGCGGCCGGCGTCGGTCAGCCGCACGGCGTTGGCGCGGGCGTCGAGGCTGGACCGCTCCCGGGCCAGCAGGCCCTTGTCGATCATGCGGGCGACCATGTCGGCCAGGGTCGAGCGGTCGACGCCAGTGGCCGCGACCAGGTCCGCCTGGGCCGCGCCCTCTCGCGCCGCGACGGCGGCGAGCACGGCGTGCTGGCGCTGGGTGACGGCGCCGGGACCGGCCTCCTCGGCGTAGAAATCGAGCGCCCGCTGGGCCGCCCTGTGCAGCAGATGTCCGACCGAAGCCTCGACGGCCGGCGTGCGTTTCGCGGACTTGTCCTTGGCCATGGCGGGTCCCCTCCAGCTTAGCGGTGCGGACCCTAGCGACCATAGATGACGGTTTGACGTCGGACGATCCGGGCGAAGGTCAGACGCCCGGATCCGGCGGTTCGGGCACGGCGCCCTCTTTGTCCGGCGTCTGCAGGTTCTTCATCATGAACGGCACCTGGGCCAGCGAGAACACGATCGCCAGCGGCAGGACGGCGATGCGGAAACCGACCCAGACCTCGTCGCTCTGGGTGCGCCAGACCGCCTCGTTGGCCAGGGCGATGAACACGAAGTAGAGCCCGTAGCGGATCGTCAGGGTGCGCCAGGCGGCGTCGGCCATCTTCAGGCTGTCGCCGAGCAGCAGCTTCAGCGGGTTCTTGCGTAGCGCCACGCCGCCCAGCAGGGCTGCGGCGAAGGCGGCGTTCTGGAAGCTCAGCTTCATCTTCACGAAGGTCGGGTCGTTGAAGATCAGCGTCAGCCCGCCGAACACCAGCGCGAAGATGCCGGCGATCAGCGGCAGCGGCGCGATCCGCCGCTCGACCAGGTAGCCGACCAGCAGCGCCAGCGCCGACGCGGCGACGAGCACGCCGGTGGCCAGCAGCATGTCCCGGCCGAAGCCGAAGAAGGCGACTGCGAAGGCGATCGGCGCGCCGTAGTCGACGGCGGTCCGCACCCAGGTGGTCTTGGCAGAGCCCGCCATGTTCAGTCCTCCAGTCCGACCAGCGAGCGCGAGAAGGCGCGGGCGTCGAAGGGTTGCAGGTCGTCGATGCCCTCGCCCACCCCGATCAGCTTGATCGGCGAGTCGGACGCCTGGGCGACGGGCACCAGCACCCCGCCGCGGGCGGTGCCGTCCAGCTTGGTCATCACGATGCCCGAGACGCCGACCTGGTTGCCGAAGATCTTCTCCTGCGCCAGGGCGTTGCGGCCGACCGTGGCGTCGAGCACCAGCAGGGTCTCGTGCGGGGCGTCCGGATCGACCTTCTTGATCACCCGGATCACCTTCAGGAGCTCGTTCATGAGGTCCTGCTTGTTCTGCAGCCGGCCGGCGGTGTCGATCAGGACGACATCGTAGCCCTCGGCCCGGGCGCGTTCGACCGCCTCGAAGGCCAGGGCGGCGCTGTCGGCGCCGATGCCCTTGCTCATGAAGTCGGCCCCGGCCCGCTCGGCCCAGACCTTGAGCTGCTCGACGGCGGCGGCGCGGAAGGTGTCGCCGGCGGCGATCAGGACCCTGGCGCCCTTACCCTTCAGGTCAGCGGCGATCTTGCCCAGCGTCGTGGTCTTGCCCGAACCGTTCACCCCGACGAACAGCACCACGTACGGCCGCGGTCCGGACAGCGGATCGAACACGCCCTCGCGGCTGACCAGCTCGCCGGCGACGGCGGCGGCCAGCGCCTCCTTGACCTCGTCCTCGGTGGAGGATTTGCCGAAGCGCGCCTCGCCGAACGCCTTGGCGATCTTCGCCGCCGCGTGCGGGCCGAGGTCGGCCTCGATCAGCATCTCTTCCAGCTGGTCGAGCTGTTCCTGGTCGAGCGGCTTCCTGGTGAAGACGGCCGTGACCTGCTCGGTCATCTCCTTCGACGACCGCGAGAGCCCCGCGGTCAGCCGCTTGAACCAGCCTTGTTTCTGTTCAGCCATGGGGCGCTTCTAGCGGTCGCGGGCGCTGGCGTCATCCTCCCCTCCTCCTCAATGGAGGAGGGGCGGGGGTGGTGGTGTATCCGCCGGGCCGAAGGGAAAGGCTCAACGGGCTCGGCGCCGACCTGGGCCATCCACCCGGTCGCCGCCCTCACCACCATCCCCGGCCCTTCCTCCATCGAGGAGGAAGGGAGATAAGGGCGGCCATGACCGCGCTCGAGACCGCCTTCGTCGTGTTCGACTACGCCGCCGTGGTGGTGTTCGCCGCCACCGGCGCGCTGGCGGCGGCGCGACGCCGGGACGACATCGTCACCTTCGCCTTCTTCGCCGCCATCACAGGCGTCGGCGGCGGCACGTTGCGCGACCTGCTGATCGACGCGCCGGTCGTCTGGATCGCCAGTCCCGGCTACCTCATCGCCTGCGTCGTCACGGCGGTGGCGGTGTGGATGATCGGCGGCAAGGGCTGGCGGATGGGCGCGCTGCTGTGGCTCGACGCCGTCGGCATGGCCGCCTACGCCGTGGTCGGCGCGGCCAAGGCGCTGTCGCTGGGCGTGCAGCCGGTCCCGGCCACGGTGATGGGCGTGCTGACCGCCTGCTTCGGCGGCGTGCTCCGCGACGTGCTGGCCGGAGAGCCGTCGGTGTTGCTGCGCCGCGAGATCTACGTCACCGCGGCCCTGCTGGCCGCGACCGTCTATGTGCTTCTGGCGAGCCTGGGCGTCGACCGGCTGGCCGCCAGCGGGGCCGGTTTCCTGGCCGGGTTCGCGCTGCGCGGCGCCGCCCTCCGCTGGGGCTGGAGCCTGCCGGCGTTCGGGAAGGGCGGGGCCCCTTCGCCGTAGCCTTGTCAGGGTCTGGGGCCGCGGACGCTTTCCTTGATCGCCACGACCAGCAGCGTCATCCAGCCGATCACATAGCCGAGCGACAGCACCGCCATGAACCGGTCCGGGTCGATCGCCGCGGCCGCGAAGCCGATCGCCGGCGCGATCATCGCCGCGCCGACGATCCAGCGCCTCGGCGTGGTCAGGAAGGACGCGCCGGCGACCAGCAGGCCGTGCGCGGCCAGCGCCCCGAACTTGATCCAGGCCGCGGCCGAGGCGCGCCCGGCCATGGCGTCGGTCGCCGCGCCGAGGTCGGCGGTGATGGCCAGAAGTCCGAGGGTCTCGACATAGTCGGCGACGAGGGCCGTGATCGAGGCCAGGATCGCCAGCAGCACCAGCGGCGGCCGCCCACCCCGCGCCGCGAAGATGGCGCCGAACACGCCGAACAGCGTGTAGGCGGGAATGTAGGCCCTGACGTCGAGCGTGTTGGCCGCGTCCATGGCGGCGACCAGGTCCGCCCGGCAGCGGTCGGGCTGGAACAGGGCCAGGGCCTCGGCGACCGTCCGCGCGAATTCGAATGCGATCACCTGCGGCCCGCCGCAGCCGGCCGCCTGCGCGGCCGCCACCTCCGGCAGGATGCGGAACCCGACCGTCACCGCCAGCGTGGCCAGCCCGGCCAGCGCCGTCAGGATCGCCCAGAGCCTGGTGTTGGATGTCATCGACGCAGCCCCGCCCGAAGAACGGGGTTCACTCTAGGGCGGTTATCGGTGCGGCGGAACCGGGTTGCGTCCTTCGACACGTCGCTCCGCGGCTGCTCAGGATGACGTGGACCCAGCACCTCTCAGCACGTCATGCTGAGCAGCGCCGCAGGCGCGTGTCGAAGCACGCACCGCGCCTCAGCGCGCCGGCCACTCTTCCGTGTCGTGGTCGGGGTGCTGGTTGGACCGGATGCTCTCGTAGAAGCCGTCCGGCGGAAAGATCTCTTCGAGCGACGGAATGTCGTCGGTCCAGCGCATACGGGCGCCGCGCTCCAGCTGTACGGTCGGAACCGCGACCGACGGATCGTCCAGCGAGCCGATCGAGACGTCGATCCAGTCGCCGGCGTACTCGAACGTCAGCGGCGTGCCGCAGTCGCCGCAGAATCCCCGCTGGATCTTGTTGGAGCTCGCGAACCGCTTCCGCTCGCCGCGCGTCCAGGTCAGCTCGGCGATGCGCGCCGAGACCAGCGGCCCGAACGGCCCGCCGAACGCCTTCTGGCACATGCGGCAATGGCAGATGGACGCCCGACCGAGCCCGCCCTCGATCCGGTAGCGGACCGCGCCACACTGGCAGCCGCCGGTGATGGTCACGCCACCACCTCCCCGACCGCCTGCCCGCCGCCGAACCCTGTAATCCGTATACGGACGATCTCGCCCGCAGGCGCCGCGCCGGTGAAGGCGATCTCGGTGAAGTCGTCGGCGCGGGCGAAGCCCTCGCGTTCGACCAGACCATTCAGCACGCGGCCGACCTGGCGCTGCAGATGTCGCTGCAGCGCGGCCTCGCCGGCCTCGCGCAGGCGGCGGGCGCGGTCCCTGATCACCGGCCCCTTCACGGGCGGCATCTTCGCCGCCGGGGTGCCGGGCCGGGCGCTGTAGGGGAAGACGTGCAGGAAGCTGAGACCCGCCTCCTCGACCAGCTTGAGCGTGTTCTCGAACGCCGCGTCGCTCTCGGTCGGGAAGCCGGCGATCAGGTCGGCGCCGAAGGCGGTGTCCGGCCGCACGGCCCGCACGTCGGCGACCAGCGCCAGCGCGTCGGCGCGCAGGTGGCGGCGCTTCATCCGCTTCAGGATCAGGTCGTCGCCGGCCTGCAGCGACAGGTGCAGATAGGGCATCAGCCGCGGCTCGGTGGCGAGGCAGCGCATCAGGTCGGGGTCGATCTCGGCCGCGTCGATCGACGACAGCCGCAGGCGCGGGAGGTCGGGAACCAGCTTCAGGATCCGCGACACCAGCTGGCCCAGCGTCGGCTGGCCCGGCAGGTCGGCGCCCCAGCTGGTGATGTCGACGCCGGTCAGCACCACCTCGCGATAGCCCTCGGCCGTCAGCCGGCGCACCTGCTCGACCACCTCGCCCGCCGCCGCCGAGCGCGAGTTCCCGCGGCCATACGGAATGATGCAGAAGGTGCAGCGGTGGTCGCAGCCGTTCTGGACCTCGACATAGGCGCGCGCCCGGTCCTTCAGCCCGTCGACCAGATGTCCGGCGGTCTCGCGCACGCTCATGATGTCGTTGACCCGCACCCGCGCGGTGGTGTCGCCCAGCGCGCCGGGGGCCGCCTTCTCGGCGTTGCCCAGCACCAGGTCGACCTCGGGCATGGCGGCGAAGGCCTGCGGGTCGATCTGGGCCGCACAGCCGGTGACGATCAGCCGGGCCCCCGGCCGCTCGCGCCGCGCCTTACGGATCGCCTGCCGCGCCTGCCGCACGGCCTCGCCCGTCACCGCGCAGGTGTTGAACACCACCGCGTCCGACAGCCCGTCCGCCTCGGCCCGCGCCCGGATGGCCTCGCTCTCATAGGCGTTCAGCCGGCACCCGAAGGTGACGACCTGCACGTCCTCGAGCTCGGCGGGGATGGGGAGGGCCTTGGTCATGTCGCAAACAAAGACGGGCGGCCGATGGGCCGCCCTTGGGACGGGGGATATAGCACGGAGGTCATGCTGCGCGAAGCGGCGCTTGTCGCCCGGATCGGTGCGTCCTTCGACACGCAGCCTTCGGCTGCTGCTCAGGATGACTGATCCAGAGTTGTCATGGTGAGCAGCGCATAGCGCGTGTCGAACCACGCAAAGCGGTAGGAACACGCACCTTCGGAGCGCGTCCGCATCCGCACGGCACACCCCGCCCTGACGCCTTGGCGGAGCATGGCGCGGGCGGGCGCCCCGCTCCCGTTCCATCAAGGCTGAAGGGCGAAATTCGGCAATCCTCTCCCACTTGGGAGAGGGGGACCACGCGGAGCGTGGTGGAGAGGAACGCGCCGCCGTCCGACGGCCAATCCCCTCCGCACGCACATCCCGCTCCACCAGCCTCCGGCTGGTCCCCCTCTCCCAAGAGGGAGAGGATTCGCGCCGTCACTTCACACCGCGCCCGCGATGACAGTAGAGAGGATCAACAAGAACACGGATCCCCACGAGCCCCCATGACCGCCTCACGTCCCCGCCGCAGCGCCCTGTACATGCCCGCCTCGAACGCCAAGGCGATCGAGAAGGCGCGGACCCTGCCGTGCGACGTGATCATCCTCGACCTCGAGGACGCCGTCGCGCCGGAGGCCAAGGATACGGCCCGCGAGCAGGCCATCCAGGCGGTGAAGGACGGCGGCTTCGGCCGGCGGGAGCTGGTCATCCGCGTCAACGGCGCCGACACCCCCTGGGGCGAGGCCGATATCCGCGCCGCCGCCGCCGCGCGGCCCGACGCCATCCTGGTCCCGAAGGTCAATTCCGCCGCCGACGTCGCCGCCTATTCGGCGCCGCTGCACGAGGACACCGACCTCTGGGCGATGATCGAGACCGGCCGCTCGATCTTCAACGTCGAGAGCATCGCTGCGGCGGCCGCCTCGACGCAACTGACGACCTTCGTGATGGGCACCAACGACCTGGCCAAGGAGACCCGCGCCCACATCACGCCGGGCCGCGAGCCGTTCCACGCCGCCCTGTCGCTGGCCGTGATGGCCGCCCGCATCCATGGCCTGACGATCCTCGACGGCGTGCACAACGACATCGAGGACGCCGCCTCGCTGGAGGCCGTCTGCCGCCAGGGCGTCGAGTTCGGCTTCGACGGCAAGACCCTGATCCATCCCAAGCAGATCGAGGTCTGCAACCGCGTGTTCTCGCCGACCCCCGGCGAAGTCGACTTCGCCCGCGCGGTGATCGCCGCCTTCGCCCTGCCGGAGAACCAGGGCAAGGGCGCCATCCGCGTCGAGGGCAAGATGACCGAGCTGCTGCACCTGGAGCAGGCGAAGCGGCTCGTGGCCGTCGCCGACGCCATCCGCGAGGCGGAGGCCGCTTGATCCGTCCCGGCGTCGCCCTGCTGCTGACGCTGAGCCTGGCCGCCACCGCGGCCGGGGCGCAGGAGGCCTCGCCGCAAGGTCCGACCGGCGCCCCCGGCGGCGACCCGATCGGCGACCTGATCGGGGCCCTGCCCCCGGACCAGACCACCGACGAGGCCGAGCCGGAGCCGGGTCCGTCCGATCCGTCCGCGGCCCTTCAGTCCGCCCCCTTCATGCCCGGCGCGCAGCCGGCGACGCCGATCCTGACGCCGCAGCCGCCGCCCGCGACGCCGCCCGCCGCCCCGCCGGGCTATGTCCGGGCCCAGCCCTTCGACCCCGGCGCGCCGACGTTGCGACCGGCGACGCCGCAGCGGCCGATGCTGGACCGGCCGGTGATGATCGACGAGGTCGGCCGCTCGCCCGACGGCCCGCCCACGCCGCTGGATCTGGGCTACGAGGCCCGCATCCGCGGGTCGGCCGCCAGCGCCCAGGGCCTGCAGGGTCCGCTCGACGGCGGTTGGACCGTGCGCGGCGCCGACGGCGTGGCCCTCTACGGGTTCCAGCTGGTCGACCGGGGCGGCTACGGGCCGCTGGAGGGCGCCTGGCGCGCGCTGGGCGGGTCCGGGCGCGTGGGCCTGATCGACAGCCTGGACCGCCAGGGCTCGCTGCTGACCATCCGCATCACCCGCGTGTACGGCAAGACCGCGGTGCTGACCCTGACGGCGAGCAGCGATGGCGCATGGGTCGGCGACCTCAGCGACGAGACCGGCACGCGCGCGATCACCATGCGCCGGAACTGACCCGGGGACGGCTTGGGGCGATTGCCCATAGCAGTCCCCTCAACTCTGTTCGAAGGCTGTCGAGGGACAGGAAGCGCGGCCCGTTGGGCCGCTTCATCCAGTCCCCGTCAGATTCCGAGGCTCGCGCGAACGGCTTCCACCGCCGCCGCTCGCGCCTCATCCGAAAACCGCTCCGCCACCCCGACGCCCCACACCGGCCCGGCCCAGGCCGCGTCGCCCGCCCGGCGCCCGACGACATGCACGTGCAGCTGCGGCGTGACGTTTCCGAGGGCGCCGACGTTGATCTTTTCGACCGCGAATCCCGTCGCGACGCCGATCGTGCGGACGGCCTCGCCGGCCATCACGGTTTCCTCGATCAGTCGCGCGCGGTCCGCCGCCGACAGGTCCTCGATCTCGCGAAGGCCGGGCAGCCGCGGGATCAGGATCAGCCACGGCCACCGCGCATCGTCCTGCAGCCGGACGTGGCACAGCGGCAGTTCGCCGACCGCCAGCGAGCCCGCCTCGAAGGCCGGATCGAGCGCGAAATCAGCCACGTTTCGGAACCGCCGCCCAGTAGTCGAAGTCGAGGATGACCTCGGCCGGATAGGCGCCGGCCTCGTCCTTGTCCGGGAAGTCCGTGCACGGACGATCCTTGGTCGCCACCAGCCGCAGCCGCAGCGCGCCGACGCCCTCGCCCAGGTCGGCCTTGTCCAGCACTTCGCTCCAGGCGAACACGGTCGCGCCGGCGAAATAGGGATTCACATGCCGCCCGCCGTTGATGGCCAGGATCAGCCCCGCGTTCTGCAGGCCGTTGAAGCTGAGCGCCTTGGCGGTCGAGATCACCACCCCGCCGTAGACCAGACGCCGGCCGGTCCGGTCCTTGGCGCGCTCATACTGGTTGAAGTGGACCTTGGCGGTGTTCTGGTAGAGGCGCGTCGCCATCTGGTGCTCGGCTTCCTCGACGGCCATGCCGTCGACGTGGTCGATCCTCTCGCCGACCGCGTAGTCCTCGAAGGCGTGCGGCGCGCCGGCCAGCGCGAAGTCATAGCGGCTGAAGTCCAGGCCCTCCGGCACGACCAGGTCGCTCGCGGCCACGGCGCCCGCCAGCTTCGGCGTCGCCTGCTCGCCCACCTCGGCCTCCTCGCTCCGCTTGCGGACCATCACCCAGCGCACGTAGCGCAGCACCGGCTCGCCGTGCTGGTTCACGCCGGTGGTGCGCACGTAGACGACGCCGGTCTTGCGGTTGGAGTTCTCCTTGAGGCCGATCACCTCGCTCGTCGCGGTGACCGTGTCGCCGGGATACAGCGCCTTCAGGAACAGGCCCTCGGCGTAGCCCAGGTTGGCGACGGCGTTCAGGCTGATGTCGGGCACCGTCTTGCCGAACACCATGTGGAAGGCGACCAGCGGGTCGACCGGCGAGGCCGGCAGTCCGCACGACCGCGCGAACTCGTCGCTCGAAGTCAGCGCGAAACGCGGCCCGTAGAGGGCGTTGTACAGCGCCACGTCCCCGGCCGTGACCGTCCGCGGCGTCGCGTGGGCCAGCACCTGGCCGATGCGGAAGTCTTCGAAGTAGTTGCCGGGATCGGTCTTGGACATGGGGCGTCGGCCTCGTTGCGTCCTTCGGCACGCGTCCCGTGGACGGTGCTGAGGATGACGGAATCAGATGGGCTACAAACACGCGTCATCCTGAGCAGGCCGCGTCAGCGGCCGTATCGAAGGACGCAGGGCGGTAATGCCCCGCCCTTCGCATTTGCGAAAGAGGCTTGAGACGAAACCGCGCCGGGTCTAGACCGCCGCCGACCCTTTTCGCACTGACGGAGACGCCAAAAGATGGCTCGCGCGAAGATCGCCCTCATCGGCGCCGGCATGATCGGCGGCACCCTGGCCCACATCGCCGCGCGCGAGGAACTGGGCGACGTGATCCTGTTCGACATCGCCGAGGGCACCCCGCAGGGCAAGGCGCTCGACATCGCCGAGGCCAGCGCCGTGTTCGGCAAGGACGTCGCCCTGAAGGGCGCCAACGACTACGCCGACATCGCCGGCGCCGACGTCTGCATCGTCACCGCCGGCGTGCCGCGCAAGCCGGGCATGAGCCGC
>CALKHU010000080.1 GCA_937991555.1 uncultured Caulobacter sp. | reverse complement strand
CCCGGCGGCGCCCGGCATCCAGGCCCCGTCCGCGGCGGCCGGCCCGGGCGCGCCCCGGCGCGGTCCGGTGTCGCCCAAGACCCGGACCCAGGCCCGCTACATGGAGATGCTCGGCAAGGACGAGCTCACCTTCGGGCTCGGCCCCGCCGGCACCGGCAAGACCTTCCTCGCCGTCGCCCACGGCGCCGGCATGCTGCTGCGCGGCGACGTCGACCGGCTGATCATCACCCGCCCGGCGGTCGAGGCCGGCGAGAAGCTCGGCTTCCTCCCCGGCGACCTTACCGAGAAGGTCGACCCCTACATGGCCCCGGTCTGGGAATCCCTCATCCAGATCATCGGCGCCGAACAGCTGCGCCGCCGCCGCGACAAGGGCGAGATCGAGGTGGCCCCGATCGCCTTCATGCGCGGCCGCACCCTCAGCCACGCCTATGTGATCGTCGACGAGGCCCAGAACACCAGCCGCCTGCAGATGAAGATGGTGCTCACCCGCCTGGGCGAAGGCTCGCGCATGGCGGTCACCGGCGATCCCAGCCAGATCGACCTGCTCAACCCGGACGACTCCGGCCTCGCCCATGCGGTCTCGATCCTCGAGGGCGTCGAGGGAGTCGGCGTCACCCGGTTCTCGTCGGAGGACGTCGTCCGCCACCCGATGGTCGCGCGGATCGTGAAGGCCTACGACGCTGACGCGGCCCGCCGGGCGGGGCGGTAGCGGCCTTGGCGATCGACATCGAGGTCGAGGACGAGGCCTGGTCGGCCGCTCTTCCCGGAATTGAGCCGTTGGTCGTTTCCGCCGCCGAGGCCGCGCTGGAGCGGCCGGGCGGCGTCACCATCCTGCTCACCGACGACGACAGCGTCGCCGAGCTCAACGCCCGCTTCCGCGGCAAGCCGGGGCCGACCAACGTGCTGAGCTTCCCGGCCCCGGAGAACCCGGAGGAGCACCTCGGCGACATCGCCCTCGCCTACGGCGTTTGCGCCCGCGAGGCGGCCGAGCAGGGCAAGCCGCTGGCCCACCATCTGCAACACCTGGTGGCGCACGGCGTGCTACATCTTCTAGGATACGACCACCTCAACGAGGAGGAGGCCGGGGAAATGGAAGCGCTCGAGCGGCGGATTCTCGCCGGGCTCAGCGTGCCCGATCCCTACGCCTGACAGCAGAGACGAGATGCCCAGCGAAGACGACGCCGGTTCCCAGCCCGAGACGCCCCGACGAAGCCGCGGCCTGCGCGCCCTCTTCCGCCGCCTGAAGCGCGAGGTCGCCGAGCCGGTCGAGGAGCTCCAGACGTCCGCCGCCCAGCAGGCCGCCGCCGCCGCCACCCTCGTCGGCCAGGCCCGGGCCTTCCAGCGCCTCACGGTCGACGACGTCATGACGCCGCGCGCCGACATCGTCGCGGTCGAGGTCGACACTCCGTTCGAGGACCTGGTCGCGCGCTTCATGGAAAGCGAGCACAGCCGCCTGCCCATCTACCGCGACACGCTCGATGACCCGGTCGGCGTCATCCATATCAAGGACGTGTTCAAGGTCGTCGCGGGCAAGGCGCGCAAGCCTGCCGCCACCTCGACGCTGCTGCGGCGGCTCAAGCGCGAGACCCTCTATGTCCCGGCCTCGATGCGGGCCGCCGACCTGCTGGCGCAGATGCAGAAGACCCGCATCCACCTCGCGCTGGTCATCGACGAGTACGGCGGCACCGAGGGTCTGGTCACGATCGAGGATCTGATCGAGGCGGTCGTCGGCGAGATCGACGACGAGCACGACGAGGCCAGCGTCAGCGGCGTGCGCGCCCGCCCCGGCGGCGTGTTCGAGGCCGACGCCCGGGCGGCGCTGGAAGACCTGGAGGAGGCCCTCGGGGCCGGCGAGCTGGCGCCGAGCGACCTCGAGGAGGAGATCGACACCGTCGGCGGGCTTGTCGTCGCCATCGCCGGGCGCGTGCCGCGCCGGGGCGAGGTCATCGGTCATCCGGCCGGCTTCGAGCTGGAGGTCATCGACGCCGATCCGCGCCGGGTGAAGCGGATCCGGATCCGGGCGCGGCCCGACCAGTCCGCGCTCGAGGCCCCGGCGGCGTGACCGCCGAAGGCCTGGCCCGGCGGCTCATGGCGACGCCGCGCTGGCTGCTGGCGCTGCTCGCCGGCGTCGCCGCCGCCCTCGCCCACCCGCCGTTCGGGCTGCTGCCCGGCCTGCTTGGCTACCCGCTGTTGCTCTGGCTAGTCGATGACGCAGGCCCGGACCGGCCGCTGCGCTCGGCCTTCTGGCGCGGCTGGCTGGCGGGGCTCGGCTACTTCGCGGTCGGAACCTGGTGGATCGCCGAAGCCTTCCTGGTCGACATCGCCGCCCACGGCTGGATCGCCCCCTTCGCGGTCGGCGCCATGGCCGGCGGCGTCGCGCTGTTCTGGGGCGCGGCCATCCTGGCTTACCGCCTGACCGGGGCGACCGGCCTGGCGCGGGCCGTGGTCTTCGCGGGCGTCTTCGCGGCCTTCGAATGGATCCGCGGCCACATCCTGACCGGCTTCCCGTGGAACCTGCCCGGCGAGACCTGGAAGGCCGGCTCGGCGATGTCGCAGTCGGCGTCGCTTCTCGGCGCCTACGGCCTGACCTTCGTGACGCTCTGGATGGCGGCCAGCGTCCTGCTGTGGCGGGAGGGGCGGCGCGGCCGGGTCGTCGCTGGGTCGGCGCTGGCGGTGTTCGTGCTGCTGTTCGGCTGGGGCGCGGTCAGGGTCGCCCTGGACCGGACGCCGGTCACGCCGCCCTCGGCGCGGCAACTCACCGTCCGCATCGTCCAGGCCGACATCAAGCAGGCGGCCAAGTACGACCCTGCCCATTTCCAGCGGATCGTCGACGCCTACACGCGCCTGACCGCCCGCCCCTACGCCGGGCGGCCGGCCGACATCGTCATCTGGCCCGAGGGCGCGATTCCCGCGGCGGCGAACGACTACCTCGCCCCCGGAACCTGGACCCGCGACGCCATCCAGGCCGCGCTGCTGCCGGGCCAGACCCTTCTGGTCGGCGCCTACCGGTACGAGGGGCCGATCGACGATCCGCGCTACTACAACACCCTGGTCGCGGTGCGCCGGACGGCGTCGGGTCTCGACGTGCTGGACGCCTACGACAAGCACCGCCTGGTTCCCTTCGGCGAGTACCTGCCGATGGAGGGCTTCCTGACCGGGATCGGCTTCAAGGCGCTGGTGAAGGCGCCGGAGAGCTTCACGGCCGGCGGGCCGCCCCGGCCGATGCAGGTCGACGGCCTGCCGCCGTTCCAGCCGCTGATCTGCTACGAGAGCCTGTTTCCCGGCTTCACGCGCCGCGGCGCGGCGCTGTCGGGCGTGCGCCCGCGCTTCATCGTCAATGTCTCCAACGACGCCTGGTTCGGCCGCACCAGCGGCCCGCTGCAGCATCTCAACCTGGCCAGCTACCGCGCCATCGAGGAGGGGCTGCCCCTGCTGCGCGCGACGCCGACCGGCGTCACGGCGGTCATCAGCCCCCTGGGACAGCTTCGGGCCGACCCTCTGCGGCTGGGCGAGACCGGCGTTATTGACGCGCCCCTCCCGGCAGGGCAGTTGGACACCCTGTACAGCCGCCTCGGCGACCTGCCCTTTGTCGCCCTGTTGATGATCCCGGCCGCTCTCATCCTGCGTATTCGGGTAGTGCAGCCCTTGAAAAGACGTCAGAATTGAGTTTAGGGGGCATAGGCGAAACCGCGATTTCTGCTACCGGGACCCCATGACGACCACCACTGATACTGACCGCTCGCCCAATCCCGTTGACCTGCACGTCGGCGGGCGCATCCGGATGCGGCGGAAACTGCTGGGCGTTTCGCAGGAGCGCCTCGCGGACGATCTGGGTCTGACCTTCCAGCAGGTGCAGAAGTACGAGCGCGGCGCCAACCGGGTCAGCGCCAGCAAGCTGTACGAGATCGCCAAGTCGCTGCAGACCTCGATCTCCTACTTCTTTGACGGCCTGGTCGATCCGTCGACGGCCCGGGCGGAGGGCGTGGCCGACAGCGGCGCCGAGCCGTTCATCCACGACTTCCTGATGACCCCGGAGGGCCTGGAGCTCGCCTCGCTGTTCCCCAAGATCAAGCGCGGCCGCGTCCGTCGCCGGATCCTCGACCTGGTCCGCTCGATGGCCGAGGACGATGACGCCGGCGAAGGGGCCGAGGACTGACCGCGCCTGACGGCGCCTCCCGAAATTCTCGGACCGTCCGGACGCCTTCGCGCGACGTCGGACTTGCGGATATAAAGATGTCTTTATAGGTTTTGGGGCCGTCCTGAGGACGGCCCCTTTCCTTTGGAGTCTCGCCTTGAACCGCTCCTCCTACATCTTCACCAGCGAAAGCGTCTCGGAAGGCCATCCCGACAAGGTCGCCGACCGGATCAGCGACACGGTGGTCGACGCCTTCCTCACGGCCGATCCCGAGGCGCGCGTGGCCTGCGAGACCCTGGTGACGACCAACCGCGTCGTGCTGGCGGGCGAGGTGCGGGCCGGCGCGCCGGGCGGCGACAAGAAGGCCAACAAGGCCTTCACCAAGGAGATCATCGCCTCCCTCGAGCCGAAGGTCCGGGCCGCGATCAAGGACATCGGCTACGAGCAGAAGGGCTTCCACTGGCAGAAGGCGAAGTACGCCTGCTATCTGCACGGCCAGTCAGCCCACATCGCCCAGGGCGTGGACGCTAGCGACAAGAAGGACGAAGGCGCCGGCGACCAGGGCATCATGTTCGGCTACGCCACGACGGAGACGCCGGAGTTCATGCCGGCGACCCTGCAGTACAGCCACAACATCCTGCGCCGGCTCGCCGAGCTGCGCCACAGCGGCGAACTCGCCGAGCTCGAGCCCGACGCCAAGAGCCAGGTCACCCTCGAGTATGACGGCGACGGCGTGCCCCAGCGGGTGGTGTCGATCGTCGTCAGCCACCAGCATGCGAAGAAGATCGGCGGCAAGACCCCGACCAGCAAGCGCGTGCTGGAGCTGATCCGGCCGCACATCCTGCCGATCTTCCCGGACGGCCTGGTCACGAAGAAGACCCAGTGGCTGGTCAATCCGACCGGGCGGTTCGAGATCGGCGGCCCCGACGGCGACGCCGGCGTCACCGGCCGCAAGATCATCGTCGACACCTACGGCGGCGCGGCCCCCCACGGCGGCGGCGCCTTCAGCGGCAAGGACCCGACCAAGGTCGACCGCTCGGCCGCCTACGCCTGCCGCTACCTGGCCAAGAACGTCGTCGCCGCCGGGCTGGCGGACCGCTGCACGATCCAGATCGCCTACGCCATCGGCGTGGCCCGGCCCGTGTCCTTCCATGTCGACCTGCACCGCACGGGCAAGGTGGACGAGGCCGTTCTGGAAAAGCTGCTGCCGGAGATGATCAACGGCGCCACGCCGCGCGCCATCCGCGAGCATCTGGGACTCAACCGCCCGATCTACGCCCGCACCGCCGCTTATGGCCACTTCGGCCGCCAGCCGGACAACGAGGGCGGCTTCAGCTGGGAGAAGACCGATCTGGTCCCGGACCTGAAGAAGCTCGTCTGAGGCATTGCGTGGTTCGACACGCGAACCTTCGGTTCGCTCCTCACCATGACTGAGAATTGAGCTAGTCATCCTGAGCAGCCCGCGCAGCGGGCGTGTCGAAGGACGCACGGAGCCCCATGACCGTCACCCCCCAGCAGCCGCACGGCGCCCTGCGCAGCTATGGCCGCGTCAAGGCGCGCCCGATCAAGGCCAGGCAGGCGACCCTGCTGGAGACGCTGGCGCCGAAGGTCGACATCCCGGACGGCCCGTTCGATCCCCGCGACCTGAAGCCCGACGCGCGCGAGGTCTGGCTGGAGATCGGCTTCGGCGGCGGCGAACACATGGCGGGCCAGGCCGCGCGCGACCCCGACCTGCTGGTCATCGGCGTCGAGCCCTTCCTGAACGGCGTGGCCAGCGCCCTGCGCCATGTCGACGAACAGGCCCTGGCCAACGTCCGCGTCCACCAGGGAGACGCCCGCGAGGTCGTCGCCCGGCTGCCCGACGGCTGCCTCGACCGCGTCTTCATCCTGTTTCCCGACCCCTGGCCGAAGGCGCGCCATCACAAGCGCCGCATCGTCCAGGCGGACTTCCTCGCCGAACTGGCCCGCAAGCTGAAGCCTGGCGGGCGGCTGCGCTTCGCCACCGACTGGGCCGACTATGCCGACTGGACGCTCGAGCGGGTCCTGAAGAGCGGCCTCTTCGACTGGCCGGCCGAGACGGCGGACGACTGGCGGGTCCCGCCCGCCGACCATCTGACCACCCGCTACGAGGAGAAGCGCCTCGGCGACTGCGCGCCGGTGTTCCTCGACTTCGTCCGCCGCTGAGCCGGGCCTTGGCAAGACGCGTGGGACGCACGATGTGAGCGGCTCGCTTCATGCCCCAGGGGGATTTCCGATGAGCTTTTCCGTCTACGCCGCCTCCGCGCCGGTCTTCGTGCGCGCGCTGAACAACACCGCCGCGATCATCGACAAGGCGCTCGCCGCCGGGCTCGAGGAGACCACGATCCTCGAGGCCCGCCTCGCCCCGGACATGCATCCCTTCCCGCGGCAGATCCAGATGGCCTCGGACGCCGCCAAGGGCGCGGTCGCGCGTCTGGCCGGCGTCGAGGTCCCCGCAATGCCGGACACCGAGACCACCCTGGCCGAGCTGAAGGCGCGGATCGAAAGGACGGTCGCCTTCGTCGAGAGCCTCGATCCCGCCGCGTTCGAGGGGGCCGAGGACCGCGAGGTGGTGCTCAGGTTCCCGAACATGGAGCTGAAGTTCACCGGCGGGGAGTTCCTGACCGCCTTCGCGCTGCCGAACTTCTTCTTCCACGTCACCACCGCCTACGGCCTGCTGCGCGCCGCCGGCGCGCCGATCGGCAAGCTGGACTTCCTGGGCGGCCGCTGAGCCGCGGCGCGACGGGGGCTGACAAGCGTCCCCCGTCGCGCTATAGGTCCGTCAACATCGTTTGATAGCGCTGGATGGCGCTTTCGAGCGGCGGCCGAGAGGTCGCCGCTTTTTGTTTGGGTTTTGGACCGATGCGCGCACGGACGGCGGAAGACGCCCGACTGCTCGAACTGCTGGATCCGGTCGCGGAAGCGGCGGGATACGAGATCGTCCGCCTGCGCCTGATGGCCGGCAAGGACAGCCGCCGCCTGCAGATCATGGCCGAGACGCCGTCCGGCGACATGACCGTCGAGGGCTGCGCGATCCTGTCGCGGGCGGTGTCGGAGGTGCTCGACGCCGCCGATCCGATCACCGGCGAGTACACGCTGGAGGTCTCGAGCCCCGGCATCGACCGGCCGCTGACCCGGCTGAAGGACTTCGAGACCTGGGAAGGCTTCGAGGCCCGCATCGAGCTCGACCGCCTGGCCGAGAACCGCAAGCGCTTCCGCGGCGAACTCGCGGGCGTCGAGGCCAGCCCTTCGGGAGAATGGCAGGTCGGGATCAACGTCGAGGGCGAGGCCGACACCACCCTCTACATCCCGTTCGACTGGATCCAGGAAGCCAAGCTGGTCCTGAACGACAAGCTCATGAAATTCGGAGCGGACGAACGCGCCGCCCGCATCCAATCCGCTGAAGAGTAGGAAACGACCATGGCCACCGGCATCGCCGCCAACCGCCTCGAACTCCTCCAGATCGCCGACGCGGTCGCCCGCGAGAAGGGCATCGAGAAGGAGATCGTCATCGCCTCCATCGAGGAAGCGATCCAGAAGGCCGCCCGCACCCGCTACGGCGCCGAGCACGACATCCGCGTCCACATCGATCCGAAGACCGGCGAGACCTCGATCAAGCGCTATGTGACGGTGGTCGAGGACGACGCCGAGCTGGAAGGCGAAGTCGGCAAGGTCCGCATCAGCGACGCCCTCGCGGTCGACCGCGACGCCTTCGTCGGCCAGGTCACCGAAGAGGAGCTGCCGCCGTTCGAGTTCGGCCGCGTGCAGACCCAGATGGCCCGCCAGGTGGTGACCGGCAAGGTCCGCGAGGCCGAGCGCGAGCGCCAGTACGAGGAGTACAAGGACCGCGTCGGCGAGATCGTCAACGGCACCGTCAAGCGCGTCGAGTACGGCAACGTCATCGTCGACCTGGGCCGCGGCGAAGGCATCATGCGCCGCGACCAGTCGATCCCGCGCGAGAACTTCAACCTCGGCGACCGCATCCGCTGCTACATCTACGACGTCCGCCGCGAGACCAAGGGCCCGCAGATCATGCTCAGCCGCGCCCACGGCGGCTTCATGGCCAAGCTGTTCGCCCAGGAAGTGCCGGAAGTCTATGACGGCGTCATCGAGATCCGCGCCGTGGCCCGCGATCCGGGCAGCCGCGCCAAGATGGCCGTCGTCTCCAACGACTCCAGCATCGACCCGGTCGGCGCCTGCGTCGGCATGCGCGGTTCGCGCGTCCAGGCGGTGGTCGCCGAGCTGCAGGGCGAGAAGATCGACATCATCCAGTGGAACCCGGACGAGGCGACCTTCATCGTCAACGCCCTGGCCCCGGCCGAAGTCTCCAAGGTCGTCATGGACGAGGAGGACGAACGCGTCGAGGTGGTGGTCCCGGACGAGCAGCTGTCGCTGGCCATCGGCCGCCGCGGCCAGAACGTCCGCCTCGCCAGCCAGCTGACCGGCTGGCAGATCGACATCATGACCGAGTCCCAGGAGAGCGAGCGCCGTCAGCGCCAGTTCGCCGAGACCACCGCCCTGTTCCAGGAGGCCCTGGACGTCGACGAGGTCATCGCCCAGCTGCTCGCCACCGAGGGCTTCGTCTCGGTCGAGGACGTCGCCTACGTCGAGGCGCACGAGATCGCCGCCATCGAGGGCTTCGACGACGACACGGCCGAGGAGCTGCAGGCCCGCGCCCGCGAGTTCCTCGAGAAGGAAGCCGCCGAGCAGGACGCCCGTCGCCGCGAGCTGGGCGTCGAGGACGGCGTGCTCGAGATCGAGGGCGTCACCCTGCCGATGGCCGTGGCCCTCGGCGAGGGCGAGGTGAAGACCGTCGAGGATCTCGCCGGCCTGATCCCGGACGACCTGCGCGGCTGGTTCGAGACCCGCGACGGCGAGCGCGTGCGCGAGCCGGGCATCCTGGAGGCCTTCAACCTGTCGCCGGACGACGCCGAGACCCTGATCATGCGCGCCCGCGTGGCGATGGGCTGGGTCGAGGCGCCGCCGGAGCCCGAGTACGACGACGAGGGCGACTACGAGGCGGCCGAGGGCGAGGACTACGACCTGGCCGTGGCCGAGGGCGAGGCGCAGGACGCCTGATTGTCCGCTCATCCCGGCCGCGGCCGGGACCCAGGGGCTGCGACCCGAGCGGATTGTGGTTTTCAACTGGGCCCCGGCCTTCGCCGGGGTGGTCGGAGATTTGTGATTGTCGACTGAGCCCGCCAGGACTCACGCGCAGGCCTCGCGCGAGCGCCGGGACATCGTCTCCGGCGCCGTGATGGAGGAGGACCGGCTGGTCCGGTTCGTCGCCGGGCCGGACGGCGTGGTCACGCCCGACCTGGCGCGCAAGCTGCCCGGCCGCGGGATCTGGGTCGCCGCCGACCGGGACAGCGTCGAGACGGCGGTGAAGAAGAACCTCTTCTCGCGCTCGGCCAAGGCGAAGCTGACGGCGTCGGCGGACCTCGCCGACCAGGTCGAGGCCCTGCTGCGCCGGCGCCTGCTCGACGGCCTCGGCCTTGCGCGCCGGGGCGGGGACATTATCTCGGGTTTCGAGAAGGTCCTGGCGAGCATCCGGGGCGGCAGGGCCGCCTGGCTGGTCGAGGCCTCGGACGGCGCCGCCGACGGGCGCCGCAAGCTTTTGTCCGCCTGCCGGACCTCGCCTTCGCCGCCGCAACTGATCGGCGTCTTCTCCTCGGCCGAATTGGGTTTGGCCTTGGGGGGCGAGAATGTGATACACACCGCCTTCCTTGCGGGGCGAGCCTCCGGTCACTGGACGCGCGACGTCCGAAGACTGGCGGGGTTCCGTCCGCTTCTTCCTGAGGGTTGGCGCGAGGAATAGAAGGGCCGGGCGGATCGCGCCTCGGTCCCTTCCGGGTTTGAACGACACGTATTCGGGCCGGATCCGCCGGTCCTGTGAGTTAAGCGAGACGCATGAGCGACGAGAACGACAACGGCCGGCCGAACACCCCCAGGCCCTCTCTCACCCTGAAGCCCCGGGCGGGCTCGGTGAGCGCGGGCGTGGTCAAGCAGAGCTTCAGCCACGGCCGGTCGAAGACGGTGGTGGTCGAGACCAAACGCGTGCGCGCCCATGCGCCGGGCGCCTCGACGAACCTGGCCGGCCCCTCCGCCGCCGACAAGCGCCCGACCTTCGAACCGCGCCCGGCCGCGCCGCGTCCCGCCGGCCCCGCCCCCGTGGACCCCGCCGGCAACCTGTCGCCGGAAGAGATGCGGGCTCGCCAGCGCGCCATCGACGCGGCCCGCGAGGCCCAGGAGCGTCAGGCCGCCGCCGCCCGCGCCCGCGCCGAGGAAGAGGCCCGCCGCCAG
>CALKHU010000079.1 GCA_937991555.1 uncultured Caulobacter sp. | reverse complement strand
CACCGGCCCGAACATGGCCGGCAAGTCGACCTTCCTGCGCCAGAACGCCTTGCTGGCGGTGATGGCCCAGGCCGGCTGCTTCGTACCGGCCCGATCGCTGAAGATGGGCGTGGTCGACCGCCTGTTCAGCCGCGTCGGCGCTGGCGACGACCTGGCCCGCGGCCGTTCGACCTTCATGGCCGAGATGGTCGAGACCGCCGCCATCCTGACCCAGGCCACGCCGCGCAGCTTCGTGATCCTGGACGAGATCGGCCGGGGCACCGCGACCTGGGACGGCCTGGCCATCGCCTGGGCGACGGCGGAGTCGCTGCACGCCACCAACCGCTGCCGGGCGCTGTTCGCGACCCACTACCACGAGCTCGCGGCGCTGGAGGAGAAGCTCGCCTACGTCTCCAACCTCAGCCTGAAGGCCAAGGAGTGGAACGGCGACCTCGTCTTCCTGCACGAGGCCGGGCCCGGTCCCGCCGACCGCAGCTACGGCGTGCAGGTGGCCAAGCTGGCGGGGGTGCCGCCGGCCGTCGTGGCCCGCGCCCGGCAGGTGCTGGAACGGCTTGAGGCCGAGGCGGAATCGCCCGCCCGGCTCGAAGGCCTGCCGCTTTTCGCGGCGACCGCCCCGGCGCCGGTGAAAAGCGGTCCCAGTCCCGTCGAGGAAGCCTTGCGCGGCCTCGACCCCGACGGCATGAGCCCCCGCGAGGCGATGGAAGCGCTCTATCGTCTCAGGGGGATGCTCTAACCGTTCGGGGGGACCATACTAGCCGTCATGCCGCCTCGCCTCCGACCGACCCGCCTTGAACATGTTGTCGACGGCCACGCCCTGCGGGCGCGGCTGTCCGCCGCCGCGCTGGACGCGGCCGGCAACGAGCTGGAGCAGCGCAGGCAGGCGCTGGAGATCCTCAAGGCGGCCCTGTTCCGCGGCCGGATGATCGCCAAGGAGCGGCTGGAGAACGGCGCCGGCGGCGTGGAGACCGCGCGGCTGCTGTGCGGCGTCACCGACGAGGTGATCACCGCCCTCTACGACTTCACCACCGTGCACATGTTCCGGGCCCGCAACCCGACCGAGGGCGAACGCCTGTGCCTTCTGGCGGTGGGCGGCTACGGCCGCGGGGTGCTGTCGCCGTTCAGCGACATCGACCTGCTGTTCCTGCGGCCCTACAAACAGACCGCCCATGCCGAGAGCGTCATCGAGTTCATGCTCTATGCGCTGTGGGACCTGGGCTTCAAGGTCGGCCACGCCTCGCGCACGGTCGAGGAGTGCGTGAAGCTCTCGCGCGAGGACTTCACCATCCGCACGGCGATCCTCGAGGCCCGGCGGCTGACCGGCGACGAGGCGCTGGCGGCCGACCTGAAGAAGCGGTTCCGCGCCGAGGTGGTGAAAGGCACCGGGCCCGAGTTCGTGGCCGCCAAGCTCAAGGAACGCGACGACCGCCACGGCCGCGCCGACGCCAGCCGCTACATGGTCGAGCCCAACGTCAAGGAGGGGAAGGGCGGGCTGCGCGACCTGCACACCCTGATGTGGATCGCCGAATACCTCCACCCGGTCGAGAAGCCGGAGGATGTCTTCCGGCTCGGCTACTTCGACCGCCGCGAAGTGGCCGCCTTCGTGCGGGCGTTCGACTTCCTGCACGCGGTCCGCGCGCACCTGCATTTCGCCACCGGCCGTCCCGAGGAGCGGCTGACCTTCGACCTGCAGCCCGAGATCGCCCGGCGGATGGGCTATGGCGACCGCGCCGACAATCCGGCCGTCGAGCGGTTCATGCGCCGCTACTTCCTCATCGCCCGCGAGGTCGGCGCCCTGACGCGGACCTTCTCGGCCAAGCTGGAGACCGAGCACCTGAAGGCGCGGCCCAAGGGCCTGTCGCGCTTCCTGCCGGGAGGCGGGAGCCCGAAGCGCAAGCCGCTCGACGCCCCGGGGTTCTTCGAGGACGGCGGCCGCCTCAACATCGAGGGGCCGGCGGTGTTCCAGGCGGATCCGGTCGACCTGATCCGCATCTTCCGCATCGCCGACCAGCGGAATCTCGACCTGCATCCGGACGCCTTCACGGCGGTGACCCGCAGCCTGCCGCTGATCACCTCCAAGACGCGGCGCGATCCCGAGGCGGCGAAAGCCTTCCTCGACATCCTCGCGCGCGGCAAGCGGACCTACCGGACCCTGACCCTGATGAACGAGTCCGGGGTGCTGGGCCGCTTCCTGCCCGAGTTCGGGCGGGTGGTCTGCCAGATGCAGTTCAACATGTACCACTCCTACACGGTCGACGAGCACACGCTGCGGGCCGTGGGCGTGATCGCCGACATCGCCGACGGGCGACTGGCCGAGGACCATCCGCTGTCGGTGTCGATCATGCCGCTGATCGACGACCGTGAGAGCCTGTTCCTGGCCATGCTGCTGCACGACACCGGCAAGGGCGGCGTCGGCGGGCAGGAGAAGGCGGGCGCGCGGGCGGCCCGGTCGGCCTGCGAGCGGCTGGGGATCGAGCGCGGCAAGATCGAGCTGATCGCCTGGCTCGTCGAGCACCACCTGGTGATGAGCGACTACGCCCAGAAGCGCGACGTGACCGACCCGGCCACGGTGGCCGCCTTCGCCCGCATCGTCGAGAACCCCGAGCGGCTGCGCCTGCTGCTGGTGCTGACGGTGGCCGACATCCGCGCCGTCGGCCCCGGCGTCTGGAACGGCTGGAAGGGCCAGCTGATGCGCGAGCTCTACGCCTCGACCGAGGCGGTGTTCCGCGGCGGCCGCGGCAGCGACCCGGAGGCCAACGCCCGCCGCCACCAGAACGCCGTCGCCGCCGAGGCGCGTGCGGCCCTGACGGCCCGGGATCCGGTCGCCAAGGGCTGGGCGGCGTCGATGGAGGACGCCTATTTCACCGCCTTCACGGCCGACGAACTGGCCGCCCACGCCGAGCTGGCCCGGCGCGCGCAGATCCAGGGCGGCGCGGCGGCCGAGACCCGCATCCGGCCCGACCGGAACGCCGCCGAGATCGTCGTCGCGGCCAAGGACCGGCGCGGCCTGTTCGCCGATCTGGCGCTGGTCATCTCCGGCCTCGGCGGAAACGTGGTGGGCGCCCGGGTATTCACCTCCGCCCAGGGCCAGGCGCTCGACGTGTTCCACGTCCAGGACGTCACCGGCGCGCCGATCGGCGCCGACAACCCCCGCATCCTCAGGCGCCTCGCCGACGCGCTGGAGGCCGCCGGCCGCGGCGAGCCGCCGACCTTCGAGCCGCGCAAGCCCCAGGAGCTGGGCCGGGCGGCCGCCTTCTCGATCACACCGACGGTGATGCTCGACAACGACGCCTCCGACGACGCCACCGTGGTCGAGGCCTCGGGCCGCGACCGGCCCGGGCTGCTCGAGGCGCTGGCGCGGGCCGTCGCCGACGCGGGCCTGTCGATCGTCAGCGCCCACATCGACGGATACGGCGAGCGGGCGGTCGACGCCTTCTATGTCCAGACGCCGGGCGGCGGGAAGCTGGTCGACGGCAAGGCCCAGGCCGCGCTCAAGGAGGCCCTGATGGCGGTGCTCGAAGCCGAGGAGGCCGCCGGACAGGCCCGCGGGCGGCCGAAGCTCGAGCGGGCGCGGGCCAGCGTCGCGCGCTGACGCACGATCCTTTCCCAGGTGGGAGGGGGCCGTGCGGGGAAGGACCGATGCAGGGGCCGTCCTCTTTCGTCGCGCCGCCTTGACCGTCCTGCGGCCCCGGCGCACACACGCGTCGTGAGCGCCGAGCAGCCGTCCAGACCCGTGAAGTCCCCGAAGGGCGGCCTGATCCGGTCGTCCATGGTGTTTTCCAGCCTGACGCTGGTCAGCCGGTTCATGGGCCTGGCGCGCGACCTGTTCATCACCGCCCGGCTCGGGGCCAGCGCGACGCCGGCGGCCGACGCCTTCAACACCGCCCAGTCCTTCCCCAACCTGTTCCGGCGCATCTTCGCCGAGGGGGCCTTCACGGCCGCCTTCGTGCCCGCCTACTCCAAGGTGCTGGCCAAGGAAGGCCAGGAGGCGGCGGACAAGCTCGCCACCGACGCGCTGGCGACGCTGGCGGCCATCACGCTCGGCCTGACCATCGCCTTCCAGCTGGCCATGCCGTGGCTGATGATGGTCATCAACCCGGGCTTCATCGACCAGCCGGAGAAGTTCAAGCTGGCGGTGGTGCTGACCCAGATCAGCATGCCCTACCTGCCTTGCATGGCCATCGTGGCGCTGCTGTCGGGGGTGCTGAACGCGGGCGGGCGGTTCGCGCTGTCCGCCGTGGCGCCGACGATCCTCAACGCCGGCATCCTGATCGCGGTGATCCCGCCCAACGACGCCGTCCACTCGGCCTACGCCGCCACCTGGGGCGTGTTCGGCGCCGGGATCGTCCAGGCCGGACTGTTGTGGTGGGGCGTCCGCCGGGTCGGGGCGAAGATCCGGCCGACCTGGCCGCGGCTGACCCCCGAGATCAAGGCGCTGATCGCCACCGCCGTGCCGGGCGCGATCGCCGCCAGCGTCACCCAGATCAACATCTTCATCTCGGGCATCATCGCCAGCCAGGTGAACGGCGCCCGGACCTGGCTGGCCGTGGCCGACCGCTTCTACCAGCTGCCGCTCGGTCTCGTGGGGGTGGCCATCGGGGTCGCCCTGCTGCCGGCGCTGTCGCGCGCCATCGGGCTGGACGACAAGGCGGAGGCGCAGCGCACCACCGACCAGGCGGTGGTGTTCGCCATGGCCCTGACCCTGCCGGCGGCGGCGGCCCTGATCGCCATCCCGCACTACCTGATCGACGGCCTTTTCCAGCGCGGCGAGTTCACCGCCTACGACGCCAGCGAAACGGCCAAGGCGCTGTTCTTCTACGGCATCGGCACGCCGGCCTTCGTGCTGGCGCGGGTGCTGTCGCCGGTGTTCTTCGCCCGCTCCGACACGCGGGCGCCGATGCAGTTCGCCATCGTCTCGATGATCGTCAACATCGTCCTGGGCGTGGCGCTGTTCTACGTCATCGGGTTCGAAGGCATCGCCGCCGCCACCGCCGCGGCTTCATGGCTGAATGTCGGGCAGATGGTCTGGGCCCTGCGCAGGCGGGGCGACTGGACGCCGTCGCCGCGGGCGGCGGGCAAGCTGGTCCGCGTGTTCATCGCCAGCGCCGCCATGGGCCTGGCGCTGTTCGCGGGGCAGGTCTGGCGGGCGGAGTTCGAGGGGCTGTTCGGCGGGATCAACCTCATCGGCCTCGGCCCGAAGGAGATCACCATCCTGCTGGTCTGTCTCGCCGGCGCGGCCCTCTATCCGCCGTTGCTGCTGCTGTCCGGCGGGGTGACGATCGCCGAGGTGAAGGCAGCGCTTCGTAGGCGGCCAGGCGCCCCCAGCCCGCCGACCGCCGATCCGCTTTAGGCGCGGCGGACGACCAGGAACAAGTCGCTCTCCCCGTGGGAGAGCCGTCGCGGCGAAGCCGTGACTGAGTGGGAAGCACCGAGGCAAACCGCTTGGCGACAGCGCCTCCCACTCCGACCCTGCTTGCCCTGACGGGCTTCGCAGGGCCACCTCTCCCACGGGGAGAGGGACTGAGAGATCAGCGCCTCAAACTCTTGTCCTGACCCCGGCGGCGCCGTATCGAGCCTTCATGGTCTTCGCGGCACATACCCCGCGCCGATGGCGCAGCGCCTGACGCCCATCCGCCTTGCCGGCGCGGATCGAGTCCGCGCGTGTACGACCTGATTTCCAAGAAGACCGACCCATGACCGACCAAGCTCCCGCTCCCTACGCCGGCCCCGTCCGCGTGCTCTCCGGCGTCCAGCCGTCCGGCGCCCTGCACCTCGGCAACTACCTCGGCGCGCTGGTGAAGTTCGCCCGCCTGCAGCACGAGATGGACACCTTCATCTTCGTCGCCGACATGCACGCCATCACCGTCTGGCAGGACCCGGCCCTGCTGGCCGCCCAGACGCGCGAGATCGCCGCCGCCTACCTGGCCGCCGGGCTCGACCCGGACAAGGCGACCATCTTCCCGCAGTCGGCCGTGCCGCAGCACGCCGAACTGGCCTGGATCTTCAACTGCGTCGCCCGTCTCGGCTGGCTCGACCGGATGACCCAGTTCAAGGAGAAGAGCGGCAAGCACAAGGAGCGCAGCTCGGTCGGCCTGTACACCTATCCGGTGCTGCAGGCGGCCGACATCCTGATCTACAAGGCCACCCATGTGCCGGTCGGCGAGGACCAGAAGCAGCACCTGGAGCTGACCCGCGACATCGCCCAGAAGTTCAACCACGACTTCGAGCGGCCGGGTTTCTTCCCGCTGCCCGATCCCCTGACCCAAGGGCCGGGCGCGCGGATCATGAGCCTGCGCGACGGGTCGGCGAAGATGAGCAAGTCGGACCCGTCCGACAACTCGCGCATCAACCTGACCGACGACGCCGACGCCATCGCCCAGAAGATCCGCAAGGCCAAGACCGACCCCGAGCCGCTGCCGGAGACCGTCGAAGGCCTGGCGGCTCGTCCGGAGGCGGACAACCTGGTCAGCATCTACGGCGCCCTGGCGGAGATGAGCCGCGAGCAGGTGATCGCCGAGTTCGGCGGCAAGGGCTTCGGGACCTTCAAGCCGGCGCTGGCCGACCTGGCGGTGGCGAAACTCGGACCGGTGAGCGAGGCCATGCGCCGCTTCCTGGCCGACCCCGCCGAGATCGACCGCATCCTGGCCAGGGGCGCGGCCCGGGCCCGCGAGGTCGCGGCGCCGACCGTGGCCGAGGTGCGCGACATCGTCGGCTTCTGGAAGGGGTAGGGCTTTCACCCTGGCCCATTGCGAGCGACGAACGCCGCCGGGGCCGTGCGTCCTTCGACACGCCGCTGCGCGGCTGCTCAGGATGACGTCGTTTGAAAGCTCCTCTCCCACGTCATGCTGAGCAGCGCCGCAGGCGCGTGTCGAAGCACGCAAGGCGCTATCGAGCCGCCAACACCTGTTGGTCCGGGTGCTTCACGTACCAGTCCAGCTCGGCCAGCAGCCGGGTCCAGGCGGCGTCGGTCTCCGGCGTCCAGCCGTCCCCGACCAGCGCCTCAACCGTCTTCGCCACCATGCCGAAGAAGACCCCGAACACCTCGCGCGGGACATCCCAGCCCTCGTGGTTGACCACCTCGGTCTGGATCAGAGTCGCCGCCCAGCGGCGATCGCCGACGAAGTCGAGGATGGCCTCGAAGGCGCGGGTCAGCATCTCGCCGCGCACCTGGCCGTTGGTGTCGCGGACAAAGAGGGCCTCCATCCCGGGATGGGCCCGGAAAAGCCGTTCGTAGACGAGCGGCGTCAGGTCCTCGCAGAGCTCGGCCGCCCGCTCCAGGGAGCGGACGACCAGGGCCTCGTCGCCCGGCTGCATCAGCCCGCGCGGGCGGGGATGACGGCCGGCAGGCTCTCGTAGCCCTTCACGAAGCTCGAGTAGACGCGCCTGGGCTCGCCCACCACCTCGATGCGCGGGTAGCGCTTGAGAATCTCTTCCCAGACGATGCGCAGCTGCATCTCGGCCAGGCGGTTGCCCACGCACCGGTGGATGCCGAAGCCGAACGACATGTGGTGGCGGGGCCGCTCACGGTCGATGATGAACTGGTCGGGGTTCTCGATCGCCGTGTCGTCGCGGTTGCCCGAGACGTACCACATGGCGACCTTGTCGCCTTCCTTGATGGTCTTTCCGCCCAGGTTGTAGTCCTGCAGCGCGGTGCGGCGCATGTAGGCCAGCGGCGTCTGGTAGCGGATGATCTCCGACACCATCGACGGGATCAGCGCCGGGTTGGCGCGCAGCTTGTCGTACTCGCCCGGGTTCTCGTTGAGGAACAGCAGGCCGCCGCTGATCGAGTTGCGGGTCGTGTCGTTGCCGCCGACGATCAGCAGGATCAGGTTCCCGAGGTATTCCATGCGGTCCATGTTCCGCGTGGACTCGCCGTGGGCCAGCATCGAGATCAGGTCGTTCTTCGGCGGCGCGTTGACGCGTTCGTTCCACAGGCGGGTGAAGTAGTCGACGCACTCGAACAGCTCCATCCGGCGCTGTTCCTCGCTCTCGATGATGCCGCTCTCCGGCGAGGCGGTGGCCACGTCCGACCAGCGGGTCAGCTTGCGGCGGTCCTCGAACGGGAAGTCGAACAGGGTGGCCAGCATCTGGGTGGTCAGCTCGATCGAGATCTTGTCGACCCAGTTGAACTCCTCGCCGACGGGCAGGCTGTCGAGCAGGGTGGCGGCGCGCTGGCGGATGATCGGCTCAAGCTGCATCAGGCTCGCCGGGCTGACGATTGGCGAGACCGTCTTGCGCTGGACGTCATGCTTCGGCGGGTCCATGGCGATGAACATCGGCAGGACGAAGTCCTCGTCGAAGTTGCGCAGGGTGATGCCGCCCTTGAAGGCGTCCGACGAGAAGACGTTGTGGGAGGTGTCGACCTCCATGATGTCGTTGAACTTCGTCACCGACCAGTAGGGCCCGACCTCCTCGTGGCCGGTCGGGCAGTAGTGGACGGGGTCTTCCTTCCGCAGCCGCTCGAAGTAGGGCCAGTGGGTGTCGGTGATCCACAGCTCGGGATTGGCGACATCGATCTCTTCCAGCGGAATCGAGTACGCGTGCTCCCGCGCGGCCGCCAGGCGCTCGGCCTTGTCCCGCTGCGCCTTGCCGAAATCGAACGACCCGTCCGCCATGGCGGCCTCCCTTATCTTGTCATTGTTCACATAGGGCCAGAAAATGACGCAGGTGTCACGATGGCGGACACAAAAAAAGCCTCCGGCGCGGCGCCGGAGGCCTTGGGGCCGTTGCGGAAGGCGATTCAGGCCTGGCCGGTGACGCCGTCCCAGAACTTGCGGGCCTTGCCCATGAAGCCGGCCGCCTTCGGATGCTGCTGCTCGCCGCACAGTTCGGCGAGTTCGCGCATCAGCTCCTTCTGGCGGGCGTTCAGGTGGGTCGGGGTCTCGACGAACAGCTCGACGACCAGGTCGCCGCGTTCGCGGGAACGCAGCGACGGCATGCCGCGGCCCTTGAGGCGGATGGTCTTGCCGGTCTGCACGCCTTCCGGGATCTTCACCGGAATCCTGCAGTTTCCGTCGCAGTTCTCGCCGCCCAGCAGGCAGGGCGCCTCGATCTCGCCGCCGAGCGCGGCGGTGGTCATGGCCACCGGCACGGTGCAGAGCAGGTCCAGGCCGTCGCGCTCGAAAAGGTCGTGCGGGGCCACCGACAGGAAGATGTAGAGGTCGCCGCGCGGCCCGCCGCGCTGGCCGGCGTCGCCCTCGCCGGCGAGGCGGATGCGCGCGCCGTCGTCGACGCCGGCCGGGATGCGGACGGACAGGGTGCGGTCCTTCCGGACCTGGCCGTGGCCATGGCAATCCTGGCAGGGATCGAGGACCAGCTTGCCCGAGCCGCCGCAGCGGGGGCAGGTGCGCTCGATGGCGAAGAAGCCCTGGGTGGCGCGCACCCGTCCGGCGCCGCCGCAGCCGCCGCAGACCGTGGGGCTGGTCCCCGGCCGGGCGCCGGAGCCGTCGCAGGTCTCGCAGGTGATCGAGGCCGGGACGGTGATCTCCACCTCCGCGCCGGCGTAGGCCTGCTCGAGGGTGATCTCGAGGTCGTAGCGCAGGTCCGCGCCGCGGGCCGGGCCGTTGTTCTGGCGACGGCGGCCGCCGCCGAACATCTCGCCGAACGCGTCGCCGAAGACCTCGTTGAAGATGTCGTGGACGTCGTGGAAGCCCTGCTGGCCGCCGCCCCCGCCGTTCATGCCGTTGACGCCGGCGTGGCCGAAACGGTCGTAGGCCGCGCGCTTCTGCGGGTCCGAGAGGATCGAGTAGGCCTCGTTGACCTCCTTGAACCGCTGCTCGGCGTCGCTGCAGCCGCCGTTGCGGTCGGGATGGTGCTCCATCGCCTTCTTGCGGAAGGCGCTCTTCAGGGCCGCTTCGTCGCAGCCCCGCTGGACCCCGAGAATGTCGTAGTAGTCACGCATCGACGGACATTCGGAAAAGCTTGTCTTTGGAAGTGGTAGAGCGCCCGTCCCTCTGCAAGTGCGGCGCCGGAGCGAAGATCGGGCCGGACGAGAGGGACGGGACTTCTGCCTTCGCGAAGGCGGCGGCGACGGTCCCCGGGCAGGCTTGTGTCATATCCCGGGGCTCCGTCGCCATGAGGCGGAACGTCACGCCGACTTCTTGTCGTCGTCGCTGACTTCCTCGAACTCGGCGTCGACGACGCCATCGTCCGCCGGCTGCTCGGCCGAGGCGCCGCCGGCGTCGCCCTGCTGCGCCTTGTACATGGCCTCTCCGAGCTTCATCGACGCCTGGATGAGGGCCTGGGTCCTGGCGCCGATCTCCTCGGCGTCGCCGCCTTCGAGCACGCCCTTCAGGTCGGCGAGCGCCGTCTCGATGGCGCCCTTCTCGTCGGCGCTGACCTTGTCGCCGTGCTCGGCGAGGGCCTTTTCCGTCGAGTGGATGACCGCGTCGGCCTGGTTGCGGGCCTCGACGCCGGCCTTGCGCTTCTCGTCGTCGGCCTTGTTGGACTCGGCCTCGCGGACCATGCGCTCGATGTCCGCGTCCGACAGGCCGCCGTTGGCCTGGATGCGGATCGACTGCTCCTTGTTGGTCGCCTTGTCCTTGGCCGTGACGTGCACGATGCCGTTGGCGTCGATGTCGAAGATGACCTCGATCTGCGGCACGCCGCGCGGCGCGGGCGGGATGCCGACCAGGTCGAACTGGCCGAGCAGCTTGTTGTCCTGCGCCATCGGGCGCTCGCCCTGGAAGACCCGGATCGTCACGGCCGACTGGTTGTCGTCGGCGGTCGAGAAGGTCTGGCTCTTCTTGGTCGGGATGGTGGTGTTGCGCTCGATCAGCGGGGTGAACACGCCGCCCAGCGTCTCGATGCCCAGGGTCAGCGGGGTCACGTCGAGCAGAAGCACGTCCTTGACGTCGCCCTGCAGGACGCCGGCCTGGACCGCGGCGCCCAGCGCCACGACCTCGTCCGGGTTGACGCCCTTGTGCGGATCGCGGCCGAAGAACTCCTTCACCGCCTCGACGACCTTCGGCATGCGGGTCATGCCGCCGACGAGGATGACCTCGTCGATGTCGGTCTTCTTCATGCCGGCGTCCTTCAGCGCCTGCTCGCAGGGCGCGATCGTCTTGGCGATCAGGTCCTCGACCAGGGCTTCCAGCTTGGCGCGGCTCAGCTTGATGTTCAGGTGCAGCGGACCCGAAGCGTTCATGCTGATGAAGGGCAGGTTGACCTCGTACTGGGCGGTGGTCGACAGCTCCTTCTTGGCCTTCTCGGCCTCTTCCTTCAGGCGCTGAAGGGCGAGTTTGTCGTTGCGCAGGTCGGTGCCGGTTTCCTTCTTGAACTCGTCGGCCAGGTAATCGACCACGCGCAGGTCGAAGTCCTCGCCGCCGAGGAAGGTGTCGCCGTTGGTGGCCTTCACCTCGAACACGCCGTCGCCGATCTCGAGGATCGAGACGTCGAAGGTGCCGCCGCCGAGGTCGTAGACGGCGATCTTCTTGCCGTCGTTCTTGTCCAGGCCGTAGGCGAGGGCCGCCGCGGTCGGCTCGTTGATGATGCGCAGCACTTCCAGGCCGGCGATCTTGCCGGCGTCCTTGGTGGCCTGGCGCTGGGCGTCGTTGAAGTAGGCGGGCACCGTGATGACGGCCTTCTCGACCTTCTCGCCCAGGTGACGCTCGGCGTCCTCCTTGAGCTTCATCAGGATGAAGGCCGACACTTCCTGCGGGCTGTAGTCCTTGCCGTGCGCCTTGACCCAGGCGTCGCCGTTCGGACCCTTGACGATGTCGTAGGGCACCATGCCCTTGT
>CALKHU010000078.1 GCA_937991555.1 uncultured Caulobacter sp. | reverse complement strand
GTGAAGATTGCGCGGCGGCGTCCTCGCCCTCGGGCGTGCGCATCGCCATGGTCCCTCCCCAAATCGGGGGCCGCAGGGGTCCGACCGTCCGGCTCCGCGCGAGCCGGACGGTCGGCGCGTCGAGACCCTCAAGAACAAGATCATGAGGGAGAGATCGATATGCGCACCCGCGCCCTGACCGCCATCCTGCTTGCGTCTTCCGCCCTGGCGACGCCGGCCCTTGCCCAGGCCCCCGCCGGCGAAGCCGCCGTCGAGGAGATCGTCGTCACCGCCCAGCGCCGCGAGCAGGCGCTGAACGACGTCGGTATGGCCATCCAGGCCTTCGGCTCGGAGCAGCTCGAGGAGCTGCGGGTCACCAACGTGCAGGACCTGCAGGCCGTGACGCCGAGCTTCTCGGTCTCGCGCTCCTATCAGGGCGTGCCGAGCTTCACCCTGCGCGGCATCGGCTTCAACACCATCAACATGTCGGCCACCTCGACCGTCGGCACCTATGTCGACGAAGTCGCCTACGCCTACCCGATGATGCTGACCGGCCCGGTCTTCGACCTCGAGCGCGTCGAGGTGCTGAAGGGCCCGCAGGGCACCCTGTACGGCCGCAACACCACCGCCGGCCTGATCAACTTCGTCACCCAGAAGCCGTCGACCTCGTTCGAGTGGCGCGCCGTGGCCGAGGTCGGCAACTACGAGACGACCAACTTCGAGGGCATGATCAGCGGCCCGCTGACCGACAACCTGCAGGGCCGCCTGTCGTTCCGCAGCGAAACCAGCGGCAAGGGCTGGCAGGTCTCGCAGAGCCGCGGCGACCGCCTCGGCGAGGTCGACAAGCTGGGCGTCCGCGCCGCGCTGGCCTTCCAGCCCACCGACAGCCTGTCGTTCGACGCCTCGCTCAGCTACTGGGCCAACAAGAGCGACACCCTCGCCGCCCAGGCCATCGGCTTCACCCCGGGCACCACGCCGCAGGCGGTGAACCCGCTGGGGGCCGGCTTCTGGAACGCGCCGGGCCTGGCCGATTTCGTGGCCAACAACGCCCCGACCAAGGCCGAGCACGCCGACTGGGCCACCGACGCGCGCCGCACCTCGACGGTCGGCGGCTTCCCCGGCATCGACAAGCCGCTCGAGGAGGATTCGACCTTCCTCGGCTTCAAGCTGAACGCGTCCTGGGACATCACCGACGACCTGACCCTGGTGTCGCTGACCAGCCTGAACAAGATCGAGCGCAAGGGCGTCATGGACTGGGCCGGCGCGCCCTACAACGTGCTGATCCAGGACGCCGACGGCGAGATCGAGTCCTTCGCCCAGGAACTGCGCATCCAGGGCGGCAACGACCGCGTCACCTGGCTGGTCGGCGCCTACTACGGCAAGGACGACATCGTCGACACCAACCGCACCCTGTTCCGCGACAACGCCAACGTCCGCCTGTTCCAGTTCCTCAGCACCCAGCTGCTGGCGACGCCGCTCAACACCGGTCCGCTGCCGAACGGCCAGGGCCCCGGCGGCTCCTACACGCTCGCCCAGGCTCAGAACACCTTCCAGAGCTATCGTGACGACGGCCGGATCGAGACCACGACGGCCAGCATCTTCGCCAGCGCCGACTGGGTCCTGACCGATTCGCTGAGCCTGACCACCGGCATCCGCTACACGCAGGACAAGCAGGACGCGAACATCTGCTCGCGCGATGTCGACGGGTCGATGCTGGTCAACCTGAACGTCACCAACCGGTACCTGTATGCGCTGCGCTACGGCGTCGCCATCATCGACAACGTGGACTTCAACGGCTGTTCGACGACCCGGATCGACTGGACGACCAACACCGCCACCCGCGGCGAGGTGATCACCAGCCTGGACGAGGACAACGTCGCCTGGCGCCTGGCGCTGAACTGGAACGTCACCGACGACGTGCTGCTGTTCGGCTCGGTGTCGCAGGGCGCCAAGTCCGGCGGCGCGCCGGTCAACACCGCCAGCCTCTACGAGCAGAACCTGCCGGTCGGCCAGGAGCAGCTGCTCGCCTATGAAGTCGGCGTGAAGGCCGCCCTGTTCGAGCGCCGCCTGCAGGCCAACATCTCGGCCTTCTACTACGACTACACCGACAAGCAGATGAGCACCTACAACCCGGACGCCCTCTACACGGCGCTGGCCCGTCTGCAGAACATCCCCGAGTCGTTCGCCTACGGGATCGATGGTGAAATCACCATGCGCCCGACGGACAACTTCACCCTCAACGCCGCGGCGACCTTCCTGCACACCGAGATCGACGGCTTCGTCGGCACCGACGGCGCCGGTCTGCCCCGCGACTACGACGGCGCGAAGTTCCTCTACAGCCCCGAGTTCCAGGGCAGCGTCACGGCCATGTACAACCGTGACCTGACCGACAGCCTGGGCTTCAAGGCGATGGTCAACGCCCGCTACCAGGCGAAGTCGCAGGCCGATCTCGAAGGCAACCCGCTGTACGAGATCCCGTCCTACGGCCTGGTCAACGCCAGCGTCGGCGTCGAGTCCCTCGACGGCCGCTGGGAGCTCAGCGCCTGGGCCCGGAACCTGACCGACGAGTACTACTGGACCGCCGTGGCCAGCAACGCCAACACGGTCGTCCGTTTCGCCGGCCAGCCGCGCACCATGGGTCTGACCCTGACGGTGAAGTACTGATCCACCCTGTCTTAGCCATCGGATCCTTTTACCTCCCGTAGAGATCCAGGGCCTTGGGGCGCGTCCGGCGGGGAGCCAGGGCGCGCCCTCTCTTTTCTACCGTAGGGTAAGCTCCCTAGGTTCACCCCATGGTGACGAGGGACGAGACCCGAAGCGGTCCCGCCCGTGGGCGTGTGTTCACGGCGGCCGACTTCCGCGTGCCGGCCCACTACCTGTCGCTGCTGGTCGGCGAGGACCAGGCCCGGGTGCTGACCGGGCGTCCGCCGGAGGATGGCGTCCTCGGCTCGATGCGCTTTCTCAACCTCTGCCTCGAGCAGATGCGGCGCACCGGCGACGAGGCGCTCGGCGTCCGGTCGACCCCGGTCGCGCCGGGGACGTTCGGGCTGCTGCTCGCCGCCGCGGCCCAGGGCGACACCTTCGCCGAGGCGCTGAAGCGCTTCGCCGACGCGGCCCCGATGCTGCGCCCCGACACCCTGGTCCGCTTCAACCGCACCCGCCGGGCGCTGGAGCTGTCGTTCGGCTACGAGGGACCGAGGTCGGCGCGCCGGGACCTGCTCAACGAGATTTTCGCCCTGACCGTCCACTGCGGTCTGCGCTGGCTGACCGGCCGCCGGCTGCCGCCGGTGTCGCTGCGCGTGCAGCCGGCCCTGCCGCCGATGGGGCCGACCCTGCTGCGGCCGGTGATCTCGCCGGTGGCCCTGCGACGGGGCACCGGGGTGACGATCGGCTACGACCTCGCCGATGCGCGGGTCCCGATCCGGCCGGTGAAGTACCAGCACTGGGCCGCCCACGAGCTGGGCGAGTTCACCGCGCTGCTGGAGGAGGCCGCGGCCGGCATGACCGCCTCGGTCGCGCCCGCGCCCCCCGACATCGTCGCCCAGGTGCGCGCCGCCATCGGGCCGGAGGCCTGGGCTGAGCCGGTCGTGGCCCGGTCCCTGGGCATGAGCACCGCCACCCTGCGCCGGCGCCTGTCCGAGGCCGGCGCCTCGTTCCGGGCCCTGTCGTCCGACGTCCGGCGCGAGGCGGCCGAGAGCCTGCTGGTCACCGGCCGCGGCCTCGAGGACGTGGCCGCCGAGCTCGGCTTTTCAGACGCCCGGAGCCTGCGGCGGGCCTGCCAGGCCTGGTTCGGGGTTACGCCGGCCGAGTACCGCCGCGCCCGGCGTTGATTTCGATTGAAAACTCACCTCCGGCCCGGCAGTCTGCGGCCGACCGGACAAGGGAAGAGAAACGATGTCGATTTCACTGCATACGCTCAGCGTCGGCCGCTACCTGCAGACCCTGGGGGCGCTCCAGGGCGTTCTGAAGAAGGGGCGCGACCACTGCCAGGCCAACGCCATCGACCCGGACTCGCTGATGGGCGAACGGCTGTGCGGCGACATGCTGCCGCTGTCGTTCCAGCTCGTGTCGGCGGCCCACCACTCGATCGGCGCCATCGACGCGGCGAGGAGCGGCCAGTCCGGTCCGCCGCCGGGACCGATGCCCGAGACCTACGCCGCCGGCGAGGCGCTGATCGCCGACGCCATCGCCCGGCTGAAGGCCCTGACGCCGGAGGAGGTCGACGCGCTCGAGGGCGGGACCGTGGTCTTCAACCTCGGCCAGACGCGGCTGCCGTTCTCGGCCGAGGGCTACATCCTGTCGTTCTCGCTGCCGAACTTCTTCTTCCACGCCTCGACCGCCTACGGGATCCTGCGCATGAAGGGCGTGCCGCTCGGCAAGCGCGACTTCATGGGCGCGATGATGCTGAAGATGTAGCGGTCAGCGGAGCGCGTCGGCGTCGCGGAGCCGGTCGACCAGGCGCCGGAGATTGGCGACGTTCTCGCGGATCACCTCGAGATTGGCCGGCGAGGCGAGGAAGGCGGCGGGGATGATGTAGCCGCCGCCGACCTTCTCGCACACGCCCATGGCCTGGAGCCGCTTGACGTACCGGCGGGCGGTCTCCCGCGGCACGCCGAGGGCGCCGGCGATGGCCAGGGCGCTGACCGGCCGGCGCAAGTTGTCAGGCACCGGCGTGTCGATCGATCCGAAGGGCTCGGACGACATCGTCGCCAGGTGGCCGGTGTTCGCGGCGATGATCTCGATCGCCACGATCGCCAGGATCAGGTCTCCGCCATAGACCTTCGAAACGGAGCGGAGCGCCCTAAGCACGAATTCGGCCGAGTGGCGGGACAGGGCCCGCTCATGGCCCTCTTCATGGAGGGCTATCTGCCTCCGCTCGCCGGCCGGCGCCTCGTGAGTCTGCATATCGTCGCTATCCGGATGCCCCTGACCGGGCGTTAGGGCAGCTTGGCGTCCGCGGCAATGGTCTTCGCGGTGAACCAGGGCGTCAGCCGGCGCAGGGCCTCCTCGATCTCGGGGGTCGAGACGGCGAAGCTGAGGCGGATGAACCGCCGCCCCTCGACCGGGTCGAAGTCGACGCCGGACGCCGTCGCCACGCCGGTGTCGCGCAGCAGTTCCTGGCAGAAGGCGAGGCTGTCGTCGGTGAGATGGGCCACGCTGGCGTAGATGTAGAAGGCCCCGTCCGGCGGGGCGATCTCGCGCAGGCCGAGCGCCGGCAGCGCCTCCAGCAGCAGCGCGCGGTTGCGGCGATAGACCTCGACATGGCCCTCCAGCTCGTCCCGGCAGTCCATGGCCGCCAGGCCGGCGTGCTGGCTCAGCGAGGGCGCGGTCAGGAACAGGTTGCCGACATAGGCGCGGGCCGCGCCGATCAGGTCGCGCGGCGCCAGCAGCCAGCCCAGCCGCCAGCCGACCATGCTGAAGTACTTCGAGAAACTGTTCACGATGATCGCCGACGGCTCGTACTGCAGCATCGAGGCGCAGGGGCCGACGTAGCTGAGGCCGTGGTAGATCTCGTCGGAGACGATGCGGATCCCCCGCTCGCGGCAGACGGCGGCGATGGCCTCCAGCTCGGCCGGCGCGATGATGGTCCCGGTCGGGTTGGCCGGGCTGGCGATGATCACGCCCTTCGGCGCCGGATCGAGCGCGGCCAGATGCGCCGCCGTCAGCTGGAAGCGGTCCTCGGGGCCGCAGGCGATCTCGACCGGCTCGAGATGCAGCGCCTTGAGGGTGTTGCGGTAGGCGACGTAGCCGGGCCGGGCCAGCGCCACGCGGTCGCCCGGCTCGAACGCCGACAGCAGCGCCAGGACGAGGGCCGGCGAGGCCCCGCAGGTGATCACGAAGCGGTCGGCCTCCACCGTCACGCCGTAGCGGTCGGCGTAGTGCCGCGCCAGCCGGTCGCGCAGCTCGGGGCTTTCCCAGTAGCCCATGCCGTCGGTGTCGAGCACCTTGTGCGCCCGCGCGATGGCCGCCTTCGGCGCCCCGGTCGAGGGCTGGCCGAACTCCATGTGGATGATCGAGCGCCCCTCGAGCTTCAGCTGGTGGGCCAGCCGGCTGATGGCGATGGCGTGGAACGGGTCGATGCGCACGGACATGGTCCCGTTACGCCGTGGAACCCGCCTTCGCACAAGCCCAAACCGTCACGGCCCGGACCCCCGGACCATGACGGAGCGTGGGCGTCCTACTTCGCGGCCGGGGCCGGGCTCCTCAGAGAGGGGGCGTCGAGGTTCAGCTCGTCGATAGGGATCTGCTCGGCGCCCGGAAGCGCCGTCTTCAGCGTGTCGCCGAACAGCTTGCTGTCGCCGGCGACGATGACGCTGGCCTTCGAGGGGTCGAACACGTCGGTCGAGAAGGCCTGCACGTCCGCCGCGGTGACCGCCTCCACCCGCGCGGTGAAGACGTTCATCTCCTCGAGGTCGACGCCGGAGACCGCCAGGCTGCCCAGGATGCCGGCGAGGCCGTCGGTCGTGGCCAGGTCACGGCCGAAGCCGCCGACAAGCACGGACTTGCGGGCCGCCAGCTCGGCGTCGGAGGCGGGCACGCTCGCCATCCGCTTCATCTCGCCGCGGATCAGCTCGACGACCTCGGCCGCCGACTCGTTCTTGGTCTGGGTCGAGGCCGTGAAGCCGCCGACGACGCGCCGGGCCGAGAGGCCCGAGCCGGCGCCGTAGGCGAGGCCGCGCTTGACGCGGATCTCCTGGTTCAGCCGCGCCGAGTAGCCGCCGCCCAGCACGGTGTTGGCGACGATGCCGGCGTAGTAGCGCGGGTCGCTGCGGGCGATGCCGCGACGGGTGACGACCACCGCCGCCTGGCCGGCGTTGGGCATGTCGATGACGATGTTGCGCGGCGCGGCGACGACGTCGGCGGTCGGCCGCGCCGGCAGCGGCGCGTCGGGCTTCTTCCAGTTTCCGAAGGCTTCCTCGGCGAGCCTGAAGCCCTCCTCCGCCGTCAGGTCGCCGACGATGACCAGCACGGCGTTGTCCGGCCGCCACCAGGTCCTGTGGACGGCCACGAGGTCGTCGCGGGTCAGCTTCGGCAGCGAGCCGGGCGTGCCGCCGGCGACATGGCCGTAGGGCGTACCGGCGTAGAGCACCGGGGCCGACACGAAGCCGGCGACGCTGGCCGGGTTCTTCAGGGCGACGCTGAAGCCGTCGAGCGACTGCTCGCGCACGCGGTCGAGCTCGTCCTGGGCGAAGGCCGGATTCAGCGCCACGTCGGCCATGATGGCCATCGAGGCCTTCAGGTTCTGCGGCATGACGTTCAGCGTCACCGACGAGGCCTCCCAGCCCGAGCCGGCCCCGAGGGCGGCGCCGAGGGCCTCGGTCTCGCTGGCGATCTGCTGCGCGGACCGGTTGGCGGTGCCCTCGGTCAGCAGCTCGGCCATCATGGCCGAGGCGCCCGCGCGGTCGGCGGGGTCGGCGGCGGCGCCCGACAGCACCGACAGCTCGGCGGTGACCAGCGGCAGGTCGCTGCTGCGCGAGACGATCACCCGCAGCCCGTTGGGCAGGGTCTTCTCGGCGGCGGTCGGCAGGGTCGGCGACACGGCGGCGGCGAGGGGCGGCGGGGCCTGGCGCGCGCCTTCCGGCGCCAGGGTCCAGACGCGGCCCTTGAACCGGGGCGACTTGCCCGGCTTCGGCGCCGCCTCGGCGACCGCCTTCTCGCCGGCGGGACGCTGGGACTCGTCGAGGTAGCGGATCACCACGCGGGTGTCGTCGGTCAGGTACTTGCGGGCCACGCGCTGGACGTCCGCGGCCGTGACCGCCTGCAGGGCGGCGATGCCGGTGTCGGCGCGGGCGGCGTCGCCCTCGAAGATCAGGGCCGCGCCGATGGCGCTGGCGCGGCCGTCGATGGTCTCGCGTTCGCGCACCTCGCCGGCGACCAGTTCGGTCTTGGCCTCGGCCAGCTCGGCGTCGGTCGGCGGAGCGTCGCGCAGGCGGGCGACCTCGGCCATCAGGGCCTTCTCGCCGTCCTCGGCCGACTTGCCGCCCGCCATGATGGCGCCGACGTAGAACAGGCCCGGCTGGGCGGCGCCCTCGTTGTTGGAGAAGGCGCTCTGGGCGATCTGCTGCTCGTAGACGAGGCTGTTGTAGAGCCGCGAGGACTTGCCGCCCGAGAGGATGGCGTCGAGCACGGTCAGGGCGGCGGTGTCCGGGTCGGCGGCGGCCGGCGCCTGCCAGGTGATGGCCACCGCCGGCAGCGGCACGTTCGGGGCGTAGGCGGTCACGGTCTTCGCGGCCTTGCGCGGCGGTTCCTTCACCGTGACGCGCGGCATGGCGGTCTTCGGCGTCGTCAGCGGCCCGAAGTACTGGTCGACCCAGGCGTTGAACTGCGCCTCGTCGAGGTTGCCGACCACGATCAGGGCGGCGTTGTCCGGCCGGTAGTAGGTGGCGTGGAAGTTCAGCACGTCGTCGATGGTCGCCGCGTCCAGCTCCTCGATCGAGCCGATCCCCGGCCGGCGGTAGGGGTGGACCGTGTAGGAGGCCTTCGGGATCTCGATGCGGAAGAACCGGCCGTACGGGTTGGCGAGGACGCGCTGGCGCAGCTCCTCCTTGACGACGTCGCGCTCGGACCTGAACACCGCCTCGTCGACGACCAGCGACCCCAGCCGGCTCGCCTCCGCCCACAGCAGCCGCTGCAGGTGGTTGGCCGGCACCACCTCGTAGTAGGCCGTGGTGTCGTTGGCGGTGAAGGCGTTGTTGAAGCCGCCGACGTCCTCGGTCATGCGGTCGAAGCTCTCCGACGGCAGATCGCGGGTGGCCTTGAACATCAGGTGCTCGAACAGGTGCGCGAAGCCCGAGCGGCCGGTGGGATCGTCCTTGGCGCCGACGCCGTACCAGACCTGGACGGTGACGTTCGGCGTCGTGCGGTCGACCGACCAGAAGACCTTCATGCCGTTCGGCAGCACGCGGCTCTTGAAGCCGATCGGCGGGACCTCGGCCGCCGGCGCGGCGGCCACCGGCGCCGCCTGCGCCCAGGCGACCGCGGGAACGAGCGCGCTGGTCGACAGCGCCAGGGCGAGGAACAGGGCCTTGGCCGAACGGTTCATGGAGGGCTCCGGAAACACAGGTCGCGCGGACCCTAGCACCGGCCATCGCCAGCCGCAGATTACGGTCCTGTCATGTAGCCCGCTGGACAGCGGGCGAGGGTCGAGCCAACGTCCAGGACAACCTGGGAGGGTCCCATGAACAACAGGCTGATCGGCTGCGTCATCGCCGCCGCCCTCGTCGCCGGCCCGGCCGCCTTTGCGCAGAACAGCGGCGTGGAAGAGATCGTGGTGACCGCTTCGCTGCGGGACTACGACGCCATGGAAACCCCGCATGTGGCGCTGAAGCGTCGGGCCGACAACCTGATCACCGAGGTCAAGGTGGTCTGCGACACGCGCGACCTCAGCCAGCGGCGCGAAGAGCTGAAGAGCACCCTGCGGGCGATGATCAGGGCGGCCGGACCCGGCTCGGGCATAGAGCTCGGCCTCGGGGACCAGGTCGTGGGCCGCTTCGACGCCGGCATGGTGGACGCCGTGATCCGGCCGGACGTCCGCGCGGACACGAGCTTCGCCGTGGTGGTGGTCAAGACGCGGGTCCAGCCGACGGACACCTTCGACAGCGCCGCCGCCCGCATCACCGGCTACATCGAAAAGACGCCGAAGACCGGCCGCACCGAGATCCTCCGGCAGGGCGACTGGAACCTGACCCTGATCGGTCCCGAGCGGCATCGCGGCGACATCATCGCCCTGATCGCCGCGGACGGGAAACAGACCGCCGGCGCTTTCGGCGACGGCTACGGCGTGGCCGTGGAGGGCCTGCAGCTTCCGGTCAGCTGGTATCAGTCGGGTCCGCTGGAGCTGGCGCTGTACATTCCCTACCGGCAGCGCGTCGAGCGCCGCTGAGGATTATTCGGCGAGCCGCCGCTCGGCCTCGGCCCGCAGCGCCCTGAGAGCCGCGGCCACGTCGCGCCGCATGGCCGCGCGGGCCAGGACCGCCGGGGCGGCGATCGGCGAGGTGGCCCGGTTCTCGTAGATCACCCGCGTGCCGCCGCCGGGCAGGGGCTCGAGCCGCCATTCGCCCTGGCAGAACCGGATGTCGCCGTCCACGCAGCGAAAGCGGATGCGGCGCTGCGGCTCGAAGTCCGACCGGAACACGGTGCGGAAGGTCGGCGTCAGCGCCGCCCAGCGGACGGTCATCTCGCGCACGTCCCAGCGGCCGGCGGCGTCGCGGTCGGTGACCCGGCAGGAGCGGACCCCCGGGGCCATCCGTCCGGCCCGGCCGCAGTCGAGGATGGTCCGCCAGACCACGGCCGGCGGGGCGTCGATGTCGACGGCGCCGTGGACGACCCCGGCGGCCCCGCCAGGGTCGGGCATGACATCGGCGTGCACATCGCCGCGGGCGAGCCGGGACAGCGCCTCGGCGGACGGCGCCCAGGCCGCGCGCGCCGGCAGGGCGGCGACGAAGCAGAGCAGCAGGGCGGCGAGGACGATGCGCATGGTCATCGTCCTCTACG
>CALKHU010000077.1 GCA_937991555.1 uncultured Caulobacter sp. | reverse complement strand
CATCCGGTTCGAAACCCCGAAGGGCGCGTTCGTCGTCGAGGTCTATCCCGACCGCGCGCCGCTGACCGCCGGCAACTTCCTGCGCTACGTCGACGAGAAGCGGCTGGAGGGCGCGCATTTCTATCGCAAGATCGCGTTCGCCGGCATGCCGGACGTCGGCCTGCTGCAGGGCGGGCTGAACGGGACCGGCAAGCGCATGCTGCCGCCGGTGGCCCACGAATCCACGCGCCAGACGGGTCTGACCCACAAGGACGGCGCTGTGTCCCTGGCGCGCGAGGGGCCGGGCTCGGCGACCTGCGAGTTCTTCATCTGCCTGGGCAACATGTCGAACGGCCTCGACGCGGATCCGTCCCAGCCCGGCGACAACGCCGGCTACGCGGTGTTCGGCCAGGTCGTCGAGGGCATGGAGGTGGTCAAGGCGCTGCACAAGGCGCCGGTGTCGCCCACCAAGGGGGCTGAATTCGGCATGGCCGGGCAGATGCTGGACCCGACCATTCCGATCCCGTCGGTCGCCCGCGCGGTCTGAGTCGGCGGGCCGACGCGGGCCTCCCGCAGCCGTGATCGCGGCCGCCGGAACAGCCGCGGACCCGGGTCGTTCTCCCTGTGCGCCGCCGGGCCCCGCCGGACGGCGCGCGTAACCAAGGGAGACCTCCATGGCCGACAACAACAACAACCCGCAGCAACAGCAGAACAATCCGCAGCGGCAGAACCCGGACCAGCAGCAACAGCAGGGCGGTCAACGCGACCGCGAACGCGAGCAGGGCGGCCAGGGCGGCCAGGGTCGCGAGCAGCAGGGCGGCGGCCAGATGGACCGCGAGTCCGGGGAGGGCTCGCGCTGACGCAGGTCCGCCACCTCAGGCGGCGGCCGGAAGCGGCCGTTCGCTGAAGGAAGGGCCGGTGCGAGGCGCCGGCCCTTTCGCCTGTCTAGCGGGGGCGGACCAGCCGGCTTGCCGACCAGACCGTCGCGAACAGGAAGGGCAGGACCAGGATCGCCAGGATCAGGACCATGGCCAACAGCCCGGGAATGGTCAGGTACTCGCCGAGCTGGACGATCGGCAGCTTGCCCTGCAGCTGGTCGCGGACCAGCGGATAGCCGAGATTGACCGCGAAAAGCGTGCTGACCAGCAGGACGAACAGCATCGCGAGGCGGTTGCGCGCCAGGGCGAGAAAGCCGGCCGTCACCGCCAGCAGCCAGATGGCGCCGGCGACGACCGTGACCGCGAGGCCGGCGTCCGCCTGGGCGAAACCGAAGCCGTAGCCGACATAGTCCGGGTCGAGGTAGCCGCGCACCGGCGCCGCCGAGTTCAGCCCGGCGACCGACAGATGGGCGAGCGAGACGAAGCCGGCGGCCGGCCCGGCCTTGGCGCGACGGGCGACCAGTGTCCAGGCGAGCAGAAGCACGGCGAAGACGCCGAGGGCGAACACCGCCCAGTTGATCCCCGAGATATCCACGCTTGCAGCCCTCCCCGCGCAGGCCGGGGCAATCTGCGGCGGTCAGGCGCGGGCGCACAGCGAATTCGCCGGTCGCGGGACCGTCCGCCGGCGGGCGCGCGCCATCGCGCGACTGGCGCAGGAGGCTCAGGCGCTGGCGAGCGCGCTCTGGAACAGGATGGCGCCGTCGGCCGAGCCGAGGTCCTCTTCGAAGGCGCGGTCGGGGTGCGGCATCATGCCGAGCACGTTGCCGGCCGGGTTGATGATGCCGGCGATGTCGTCGACCGAACCGTTGGGGTTGTCGAGGTAGCGGAACACGACCTGTCCCTCGCCCTCGATCCGGGCCAGGGTTTCCTTGTCGGCGAAGAAGTTGCCCTCGCCGTTTCCGACGGTCATCGTCACCTCGCGACGGCCCTGGTAGCCGGCGGTGAAGCGGGTCTGGGCGTTTGTCACTTCCAGCGCGACCGGCTTGCAGACGTACTTCAGGCCCTCGTTGCGCAGCAGGGCGCCGGGCAGCAGGCCCGCCTCGCAGAGGATCTGGAAGCCGTTGCAGATGCCGACCGTGGCCACGCCCCGGTTCGCCGCGGCGATGACTTCCTTCATCACCGGCGACAGCGCCGCCATCGCGCCGCAGCGCAGATAGTCGCCGTAGGAGAAGCCGCCCGGCAGCACGATCAGGTCCAGACCGTCGGGCAGGGCCGTTTCCTTGTGCCAGACCATCTCGACCTTCGCGCCGGTCGAGCGCTCGACGGCGACGGCGCAGTCGCGGTCGCAGTTGGAGCCGGGGAAGACGATGACGGCGGCTTTCACGTCAGGCCACCTCGACCCGGTAGCCTTCGATCACGGTGTTGGCGAGGAGCTTCTCGCACATCGCCTTCACCTCGGCCTCGGCCGCGGCCTTGTCGGCGGCGCCGACGTCGAAGGTGATCACCCGGCCGACGCGGACGTCCTTGACGTCGGCCCAGCCCAGGCCGTGCAGGGCGCTCTCGACAGCCTTGCCCTGCACGTCGAGGACGCCGGGCTTCAGGAAGACGTGGACGGTGGCTTTCATCAATCTGGTCTCGTCACAGCTCTAGTGCAGGCCGCCTTTGATGACGGTCGGCATTTCCTTCATGATCCCGAGGCGCCGGGCCACCTCGGTGTAGCTCTCGATGACCTCGCCGAGGTCGCGGCGGAACCGGTCCTTGTCCAGCTTCTCGTTGGTCGTGCTGTCCCACAGCCGGCAGCTGTCGGGGCTGATCTCGTCGGCCAGGATGACGCGCGAGAAGTCGCCGTCCCAGATGCGGCCGAACTCGACCTTGAAGTCGACCAGGGTGATCCCGACCCCGCCGAACATCCCGCACAGGAAGTCGTTGATGCGCAGGGTCATGGCCATGATGTCGTCGATCTCCTGGGTCGTGGCCCAGTTGAACGCGGTGATGTGCTCCTCCGCGACCATCGGGTCGCCGAGCTTGTCGTCCTTGTAGCAGAACTCGATGATCGAGCGGGGCAGGGGCGCCCCTTCCTCGAGGCCGAGGCGCGTCGACAGGCTGCCGGCGGCGATGTTGCGACAGATCACCTCCAGCGGGATGATCTCGACTTCCTTGATCAGCTGCTCGCGCAGGTTCAGGCGCTTGATGAAGTGGTTCTGGACGCCGATCGCGCCCAGCCGGGTCATCACGAACTCGCTGATGCGGTTGTTGATGACGCCCTTGCCCTCGAGCACGGCCTTCTTCTGGGCGTTGAAGGCGGTCGCGTCGTCCTTGAAGTACTGGATCAGGGTGCCGGGCTCCGGGCCCTCGTAGAGGATCTTGGCCTTGCCTTCGTAGATCTTCTTGCGGCGGGTGGTCATGGTCTTCTCGGTTCCCCGTGGGGGTCGCGACGGCCGTTCCGGGAACGAAAATCGCGCGCGGGCGGAGGAGCCTGCGCGCGTATCGACGACTCGGAGCCGCTGTCGCTGAAGTCGGGCCTGACCCTAGCGGAACAGGGCCCCGGGCGCAAACGAGGCGAAGGTCGGGGGCGAGAACTCTCTTCCGGGGCGACACGCCCGATTGCGGCGGCGCCCGCAAGCGGATATCAGGGCGCGCAATACCTATCGGAGTTTACATGAGCACGTTCGACGACCGCGAGAAGGGCTTTGAGAAGAAGTTCGCCCTCGACGCCGAGCAGGAGTTCAAGGCCGCGGCCCGCCGCAACCGTCTGCTGGGCGAATGGGCGGCCGGCCTGATGGGTCTGGAATCCGTCGATGAGTACGTCCGGGCCGTCGTGAAGTCCGACTTCGAACAGCCGGGCGACGAGGATGTCCTGCGCAAGGTGTTCGAGGACCTGAAGGGCTCCGGCGTCTCGGTGACCGAGGGCGACGTGCGCCTGAAGATGGACGAACTGCTGGCCCAGGCCCGCGAAGCGATCAAGGCGGGCGGCTAGGCCGAAAGCGCAGACGCCTCCTCCGGCGAACGGACGGGGCGTTTGCGAGCCACCAACACCAGCCGGGCGATCCTGATCAGCAGGGGGCTTTTGTCGTGTCGCCCTGTCGCGACCACGCATTGAACAAAACGGGAAAGTTAGCTAACTTTCGGACGAGGAAATCGCCATGACCGTCGTCACGATCCATCAGGCCAAGACCAATCTTTCCAAACTGATCGCCGAGGTCGAGGCGGGCGGCGAGGTGGTCATCGCCCGCGGCAAGACGCCGGTGGCGCGGGTCGTGCCCGTGGAGAAGGCGGTTGCGCGGCCAGACCGCACGCCGGGTTTACTGAAGGGCAAGATATCCTTCGACGACCGCTTCTTCGACCCGCTGCCCGATGATGAACTCGCCTTGTGGAACGGCGAGGGCGATTGAGGCTGCTGCTCGACACCCACGCGCTGCTCTGGTGGAGCGAGGACAATCCGCGCCTTAGCGCGGCGGCGCGCGACGCCATCCGAGACGGTGCGAACGAAGTCTACGTCAGCGCGGTATCGGCCTTCGAGATCGGGCAGAAGTACCGGATGGGGAAGTTGCCCGATGTCGCTGTGCTGGCCGAGCACTTTCCGGCTGAGGTCGAGCGCCACGGGTTCGCGCCGCTGCCGATCGAACTGTCTCACGCCCGACGCGCCGGCACGATGGACATCCCGCACAAGGACCCCTTCGACCGGCTGCTGATCGCACAGGCCCGGGAGGAGGGCATGACGCTGGTGTCGAACGAGACGGTGTTCGACGGGTTCGACGTGCAGCGACTGTGGTGAGGGTGACCTTTTTCATGGCAGCGCGCCAGCTAGGGGTGGTTGCCGGCCAGCTGCGAAGCTAGGCTTTAGAGCATGGCCAAGCTGCTCGTAGCTGCGGTGCTGTCTCTTTGCGTCGTGCTGTCAGGGTGCAGAGCGGATGCTTGCGGCAACCAAATAGTCTCGGAAGTTGTCGCGCCAGATGGAGAGACCCGCGCCGTGCTGTTTCAGCGCGATTGTGGAGCTACCACCGGCTTTTCGACGCAGATTTCAGTGATGACGCGCGGAGAGCAACCCCTCGGAAGCGGGAACGCGTTTGTCGCAGACGACGATCATGGCGCTGCTGCTGCTGCTTCATGGGGCGGCCCTTGGGCGGAAATGCTGTGGGCTTCTCCGACGCGTCTTGTCATTCGCTACGACGAAAGGGCGCGCGTGTTCGCATCGCCAACCCGCGTGGGTAACGTCAGGGTCTCGTTCGAAAAGGTCGCGAGATAGGGCCATATGCCGCGCCAAGTCCGCTTCGGTCCTTGGCTGTCGCTAAAGCAATCCCCGTATCACACCCCAAGCCTCTGCCTTCACCACGAAGGGTGTTGTCAGCGCAGGGCTCGATGAGGGCAAAGGGATCATCTCCAACCGCCCCTCATAACCCGCCAGCAGCTTCAGCCCCTTCTTCGTCGCCGTGCCTCCGTTGAAGGCGACGGCGCGGAGGGCCGGCAGCGTGTCGACCAGGGCGGCCAGATCGTTGTGAACGGCGTCGCGGATGGCGGTGTCGAGGCTGCCGGGGCGGACGGCTTCGCCGACGACGTCCCATAGGCCCACGCGATGCCGTAGCAATGCCGCCAGCCGCGCTTCGTAGTCGAGGCCGGCCAGGTCCTCGCCGATCACCGTCCCCATCAGCCGCCAGAAGGCGTTCTGCGGGTGGGCGTAGTAGCGGCCGGCGGCGAGCGACGCCTCGCCGGGCAGGCTGCCCAGCACCAGCAGCCGGACGCCGTCGTCGACGACCGGCGGAAAGCCGCGCTTACGCGTCGGCCTGCTCCCCGAACACGCGGGCGAAGATCGTGTCGACGTGCTTGAAGTGGTAGCCATTGTCGAACAACGCATCGAGCTCGGCGTCGGTCAGCTGGGCCGAGACGAACGGGTCGGCCTTCAGGAAGTCGATGAACTTCCCTTCGCCGCGCCAGACCTTCATCGCGTTGGACTGGACGGCCGCATAGGCCTCCTCTCGGCTGGAGTCCTTCTGCGTCAGCGCGAGCATGACCCGCTGGCTGTGGACCAGGCCGCCGAGGCGGTCGAGGTTCCTGAGCATGTTCTCCGGATAGATCACCAGCCGCTCGATCACGCCGGCCAGGCGGCGCAGGGCGAAGTCGAGGTGGATGCTGGCGTCCGGCGCGATGCCGCGCTCGACCGACGAATGGCTGATGTCGCGCTCGTGCCAGAGGGCGACGTTCTCCAGCGCCGGCACCACCGCCGAGCGGACCAGGCGGGCAAGGCCCGTGAGGTTCTCGGTCAGGATCGGGTTGCGCTTGTGCGGCATCGCCGAGCTGCCCTTCTGGCCCGGGTCGAAGGGCTCCTCGGCCTCGAGGACTTCCGTGCGCTGCAGGTGGCGGATCTCGACGGCCAGGCGCTCGATCGACGAGGCGACCACGGCCAGGGCCGCGAACCAGGCGGCGTGGCGGTCGCGCGGGATGACCTGGGTCGAGACCGGCTCGACCGCCAGGCCCATCTTCTCGGCCACATGGGCCTCGACCCGGGGGTCGACGTTGGCGAAGGTGCCGACGGCGCCGGAGATGGCGCAGGTGGCGATCTCGAAGCGGGCCATGGCCAGCCGCTCCTTGGCGCGCTGGAACTCGGCGTAGTGGCCGGCGAGCTTCAGCCCGAAGGTGGTCG
>CALKHU010000076.1 GCA_937991555.1 uncultured Caulobacter sp. | reverse complement strand
AACCGGGACGTCCCGGCCAGCCCGGACGCCCGGGCGGCGGCGACTGGGATCGCGGCGGCCGCGACGGACGTGACGATCGCGGCGGCCGCGACGGCCGGGGCGACTGGGACCGGGACGGCAGACCCGACCGCGACGGCCGTCCGGGTCAGGGACCGGGCGGCTGGGACCGCGACGGCCGCGACCGGGACGGCCGTGGCGGCTGGGACCGCGACGGACGCCGCGATGATCGCCGCTGGGACGGCCGCCGGCCCGGCGAAGGCCGCCAGATGCGCGACCGCGACCGCGGCCGCAGCTGGTACGACCAGCGCCGCTGGCGACCGAGCTACCGTGCGCCGCACCGCTACCGCGCCCCGGCGTACCGCTACCCGAGCGGCTGGTACGTGCGGACCTGGTCCTTCGGCGACTATCTGCCCTGGGGCTGGTTCGGCTCGAGCTACTACCTGAACGCCGGCTACTACGGCCTGCCCTATCCGCCGATCGGCTGCGAGTGGGTGCGGGTGGGCGATGACGCCGTCCTGGTCGATGTCTGGACCGGCCGCGTCCTGGCCGTCTACTACGACCTGTTCTGGTAGGAGGGCGCTCCCGCCGGACGCGAAGGCCCCGGAGGCGACTCCGGGGCCTTTCCGCGAGTCACGCCGGTCACGGCGCGGCATTTCCGTCGCGACCCTTGACCCCGGCGCAAAATTCCGCTCGATAGCCCGGCCTTTGCTGCGGCGCCGTTGCGCGCTTGCAGCGCTTTCGAGCCAACCGGAGAATAATCATGCGCGTCTACTATGACCGCGACGCTGATCTGGCCCGCATCCTGGACCGCAAGATCGCCGTTGTCGGCTACGGCAGCCAGGGTCACGCGCACGTACTGAACCTTCGCGACTCCGGCGTGAAGAACGTGGCCGTGGCGCTGCGTCCGGGCTCGGCCTCGGCGAAGAAGGCCGAAGCTGAAGGCATCAAGGTCATGACGGTTGCGGAGGCCGCCGCCTGGGCCGACATGATCATGATCCTGGCGCCGGATGAGCTGCAGCGCGGCATCTACGAGAACGAGATCGCGCCCAACATCCGCGACGGCGCCGCCCTCCTGTTCGCCCACGGCCTCAACGTCCACTTCGGCCTGATCGAGCCGAAGAAGACGGTCGACGTGCTGATGGTCGCGCCGAAGGGGCCCGGCCACACCGTGCGGGGCGAGTACCTGAAGGGCGGCGGCGTGCCCTGCCTGATCGCCATCCACCACGACGCCACCGGCTCGGCCATGGACCTCGGCCTGGCCTATGCCTCCGCCATCGGCGGCGGCCGCTCGGGCGTCATCGAGACCAACTTCCGCGAGGAATGCGAAACCGACCTGTTCGGCGAGCAGGCCGTGCTCTGCGGCGGCCTCGTGGAACTGATCCGCGCCGGCTTCGAGACGCTCGTGGAAGCCGGCTACGCGCCGGAGATGGCCTACTTCGAGTGCCTGCACGAGGTGAAGCTGATCGTGGACCTGATCTACGAGGGCGGCATCGCCAACATGAGCTACTCGATCAGCAACACCGCCGAGTACGGCGCCTATGTCACCGGCCCCCGCATCGTGACGCCCGAGACCAAGGCGGAGATGAAGCGCGTGCTGACCGACATCCAGGAAGGCCGCTTCGTGCGCGACTTCATGGCCGAGAACGCCGTCGGCCAGCCGAGCTTCAAGGCCATCCGGCGTCGCGCGGCGGAGCATCCGATCGAGGAGGTCGGCGAGCGCCTGCGCGGCATGATGCCCTGGATTACGAAGAATAAACTGGTGGACAAGGCGAAGAACTGAGCCAAATCCGTCCCCTGGGTTTCAGGGGTTGAGGATCCTTCGTGCTTCGACGTTCCATTATCGCCGGCGTGGCGCTGTCGCTGGTTGCGGCGGCGGCGTCCGCCGCTTCGGTCGCCAATGAGGTCGACAGCGTCACCGTGTTCGCGTCGACGGACGTCCGGCTGACCGTCGCCGTCGGCGGCCAGATGACGCCCGACCAGTATGTGACCAGTGCGCCGGTCGGTATCCGCTGCGGCGGCGCCGAGTTCCAGTACGATCCGCGTGCGAACCACCAGTGCTGGCTGTGGGTCAGGCGCAACCAGCCGCTGGTCCTCACGGCCCAGGGGCGCGGGGTCTACGGCCAGGACTGGACGGTCGTCTGGTCCGGCTGCGAGCCGGTCGCCGGCGGCCCCGCCTGCACGCTGACGCCGAAGCAGGAGGCTGTGGTCGCCGCGGTCTTCTCCAGACCCACGCCCTGAGCGCGGGCGCTTGCGGTCTGACCCCCGACGACCGACATTCGGTCAATCGTTCCCGGAGGTCTCCATGAAGCGCCTGTTCCTCGCCGCCGCCCTCGCCCTGGCCGCCACGCCGGCGCTGGCCGAGCCTGTCGCCTACACGATCGACCCGACTCACACCCAGACCACCTTCAGCGTCGACCGCTTCGGCTTCACGACCATTTTCGGCGCCTTCACCCAGGCCGAAGGGGTGATCTGGCTCGATGAGGCGAACCCGGCGAACTCTCGGGTCGAGGCCACGGTCAAGGCCGCCAGCCTGACCGCCGGCGAGCCGACCCGCGACGATCACCTCAAGGGCGCCAACTGGCTGAACGTCGCGGCCCACCCTCTGATCACCTTCAAGTCGACGCGGACCGTGCCGACCGGAAAGGACACCGCCGACGTCACCGGGGATTTCACGCTTAACGGCGTGACCAAGCCCGTCACCTTCAAGGTCAGGCTCAACAAGCTCGGCCCGGCGATGGGCTCTGGCCGGCCGTCCGCCGGCTTCACCATCACTGGCGAGATCGTCCGCGCCGACTTCGGCGTCAGCCGGGCGGGCGGCGCGATCGGCGACCGGGTGCCCGTGCGGATCGAGGTCCTCGCCGTCGCACCGGCCAGCTAGGCATGCGCCGCATCGAGACCCTGTACCTGGCCGGGCCGGAGATCTGGTTTCCGAACGCCGGGGCCCATTTCGGCCTGCGCCAGCACCTCTGCGCCGAAGCCGGCTTCACCATGCTGCTGCCGGACGCCGAGTCGCTGCGCGAGCTCGAGCCCGGCGAGGTCATGGCGCGGGAGATCTATGCCGAACGGGTCGCCCGCATGCGGCGGGCCGACGCGGGCATCGTCAACCTGACCCCCTGGCGCGGGCCGACCGCCGATCCGGGCGCCGCGTTCGAGGCCGGCTTTCTCTCGGGCCTCGGCAAGCCGGTCTTCGCCTGGATGAACATTCCCGACGAGCAGGACGCCGAATACCGCGACCGCATCGACGCGCACATCGGCGCCCAGCTCGACGAGGACGGCGTCTGGCGCGACGGCTCCGGGGCCCTGATCGAGGACTTCGGCCTGCCGGAGACGACCATGCTGTGGGCCGAGGCGCGGCGCCTGTTCGTCATCGTCACCCCCGACACGATGAGCGACGTGACCGGCCTTCAGCTCTGCCTGCAGGCGCTGCGGCAGTACGTGGACGAATAGCCGCGCCGGGGCGAGATTCCCGTTGCGGCCCGGGCCCCGGCGGCGCCATGAAGGGTTATGGCGTTGGTTGTGTCGATTGTTGCCGGTCTCGCGACCGTGGCGGGTCTGATCGTCGCGGCGCTTTGGCTCGTCGGCGGCGCGGAGCCGGTCTTCAGGGTCGGCCGCGGCGGTCCGTTCTGGTTCGTCGCCGTTCGGTGGCGCGAGGGCCACGGCGACCTGACGCTTGCCGAAGGGATCGAGCGTCGCTGGGCGGCGCGGCCGGACTTCGGTTTCGTGGGGCCCGCCGACCCCTACTGGCACCTCTTCGCGCTGGTCGCGGGGAGCGCGGAGGGCGCGGAGCCCGTCGTGCTCGCCGAGGACGTCGAGGATGCGCTGGTCCTGCGGGTAAAGCCGGGCCGGCCGCCGCGGATCGCCGTCGGCCTGCTGCGCTGCCTGACGGGACTCGGTGTGCTGCGCCCTCCGACCGGCGCGCCGGCGGAGGACCTGTCCGGCAAGGGGTTCCGGGCCGAGGTCATGCCCGACGCCGGCGCCATCCGTCGACTACTGGACCAGCCTGCCGACTACGCGCCGGCGATGCTGAACCTGCTCCAGTACCATGCGACAGCCCGCTACGAGACGCCGCGCCCCGGCGCCGCGCCGGTCACGGGCGCCACGGCCTATCGCCGCTACGGCGTGGTGGCGCTGAGAACCGTCTACCGGACCGGCGGGCATCTGGTCTTCTTCGCTCCGGTCGAGGCGGTCGTCCGGGCGGCGGCGGCCGGTCCTGCGGCGGGGACCTGGGACGAGGTGGCGGTCATGCAGTATGACCGGCCCGAGGCGATCCTGACCATGGAGCATGCGCCTGACTACCTCGCCGCGCTGGTCCATCGCGACGCTGGCCTGCAGCGTTCGATCGTGACCGCCTCGACGCCGCTTCCACGCTAGTCCGCCATCCGGCCGCGTAAGCACCGGCTTATCGGGCGGCGCATAAGCGCGCCGTCGATGGAGTCCGGCGGCGCGCCGCGCGAGGTCCATTTCCCTCAGTTGCAGGGAGACGGCCATGGCGCCCGCGAACGACAGACGATGGGATCCCCTCGTGAAGCTCACCCACTGGGGTGTCGCCGCCGGCGTGGTGGCCAACGGCATCCTCACGGAGGAGGGCTCCGCGGTCCACCAGTGGGTGGGCTACGGGGTCGCGGTGCTGCTGATCCTGCGCTGGACATGGGGACTGATCGGCTCGCCCGAGGCGCGCTTCACCGCCTTCCCCCCCAGTCCCGTCCGCGCGATGGCGCATGTCCGGGAGATCGCCGCGGTCAAGGTCGTCGCGCACCCGTCTCACAATCCGCTCGGCGCCCTGATGGTCTATGCCCTGTGGGGGACGCTGGCCGTGGTCATCGCCTCGGGCGTCGCCATGAGCGGGCTGCCCGGCCAGAATCCGGTCGCCGAGGCGCCGGCCGTGTCGCAGTCCGCCAGCGGAGACGTCCGGACCTTGCAAGGTGATGGCCGCAACGATGAAGATCACGAGGAACGCGACGGCGACGAAGCCGCCGAGGCTCGCGAGGGCGGAGAGGGCGGCGAACGCGGCGAGGGCGGCGAGGGCGGGGAAGAGATGCTCGAGGAGGTTCACGAGATCGCCGCCAACCTGGTCTTCGTGCTGGCCGTCCTGCACCTGTTGGGCGTAGCGTTCGAGACGCGCCGCAGCGGACGCCGGATCCTGATGGCCATGCTTCCCGGCCGCCGGCCTGCGCCGCGGGAGGATTGAGGCCGCTTGTTGTCCACACGCGCAGAACCCGGCGCCGCCGCCGTGGCCGGAGTCGTCGGACTCCAGGCCCTGGCGGCGGCCTTCTTCATCGTCGACGCGGCCGCTGACGTCGCCGTCGAGGGGATCACGGGCCATGTCGCTGTGGAGGGGCTGGCCGCCCTGGGCCTGCTCGCCGGCGTCGTCACCGGGCTGCTGCAGCTTCGCGGGTTGCTCGCCGACCGCCGGCGGAAGACCGCGGCGCTGGCGGTGGCCTCCGGCGCCCTGGGCGAGGTGATCGCCCTGCGCGTCCGCGAATGGGGGCTGACCCCGGCCGAGGCCGACGTAGCGGTCTTCGCCCTGAAAGGGTTCGAGATCGCCGAGATTGCGCGCCTGAGGCAGGCGGCGCCGGGCACCGTGCGGGCCCAGCTGGCCCGCGTGTACCAGAAGGCCGGGGTCAATTCCCGCTCGGCGCTGGCCAGCCTGTTTCTCGACGACCTGATCGCCACGCCGCCGCTCGGCGGCCCGCCGGCCGACCCTTAGGCCCCGCCTCGCCAGCTGAGGTCGGCCCTTCCCCGCAACAGGGCCTCGGTCTGCGGCGTATGCTCGCCGCCCGGCCGCTGGTGAAGGATCAGGGGCGGCAGCAGCGCCAGCGGCGCCTTGCCGGTCTTGGTCGCCCGCACCAGCACGCGCTTCGCGGGCTCGTCCGCGAAGGGGTGGATTGGCCGGATGCGGAACGAACCGGCCTTCGGCGCAAGTTGCGCCAGCAGGTCGGCCAGGCGGTCCGCGCGATGAATGACGGTGATGGTCCCGCCCTCGCGGACGGCTTTCAGGAGGAAGCCGGTCCAGGCCTGCAGGCCGCCATCCGCCATCCAGGCGCCGGACTTCTCCGTCGCCGGCGCGCGCAGTCCGGCCGGGTCGTCGAAGAACGGCGGGTTGGCCATGACCGCGTCGAACACCGGCAGGCCGGTGGCGCGGAAGCCGGCCTGGACGTCGCCGTCGACGATGGCGACGCGGCCGTCGAGCCCGTTCAGCGTCGCGTTCTCCCGGGCGAGGGCGGCGGCGGCGGGATCGCGCTCGAGGCCCGTGAACAGGGCTTCCGGCCGCCGTATCGCCGCGGCGAGCAGGGCCCCGCCGACGCCGCAACCGGCTTCCAGGACCCGGTCGCCGGGGCCCGCGTCGCAGGCGGCGGCGAGCA
>CALKHU010000075.1 GCA_937991555.1 uncultured Caulobacter sp. | reverse complement strand
GCCTCGGCCAACGTGCGCCGCTTCCTGACCGACGGACCCCTGCCGCCGCGCGACGCGGTGCGGGTCGAGGAACTGGTCAACTACTTCGACTACGACTACCCGCTGCCGGCCAGCCGCGAGACGCCGTTCCAGCCGTTCGTGGCCGTGGCCCCCTCCCCCTGGTCGAAAGACCGGCAGATCGTCCACATCGGCCTGCAGGGCTATGATATCCCGCGCGCCGAGCAGCCGCCGCTGAACCTGGTGTTCCTGGTCGACACCTCGGGCTCGATGTGGGGCGAGGACCGCCTGCCGCTGGCCAAGAAGGCGATGGACATCCTGATCGGCCAGCTGCGGCCGCAGGACCGGGTGGCGATGGTCGCCTACGCCGGCTCGGCCGGGGCAGTGCTGGCGCCGACCAGCGGGCGCGAGAAGCTGAAGATGCGCTGCGCGCTGCAGGCCCTGCAGGCCGGCGGCTCAACGGCGGGCGGCCAGGGTCTCGCCCTCGCCTACGCCCTGGCGCAGCAGAACTTCGACAAGGACGCCGTCAACCGGGTGATCCTGCTGACCGACGGTGACTTCAACGTCGGCATCGCCGACCCGTCGAAGCTGAAGGACTTCGTCGCCGACAAGCGCAAGACCGGCGTCTACCTGTCGGTCTACGGCTTCGGGCGCGGCAACTACAACGACACGATGATGCAGGCCCTGGCCCAGAACGGGAACGGGACCGCCGCCTACATCGACACCCTCGACGAGGGCCGCCGGCTGTTCCGCGACGACTTCTCCGGCTCGCTGTTCCCGATCGCCGACGACGTCAAGATCCAGGTCGAGTTCAACCCGGCCCAGGTCAGCGAGTACCGTCTGATCGGCTACGAGACGCGGATGCTGGCCCGCGAGGACTTCAACAACGACCAGGTCGACGCCGGCGAGGTCGGGTCGGGGACCAGTGTGACCGCGCTGTACGAGATCGCGCCGGTCGGGGCGGCGCCGTCGGCCGATCCGCTGCGCTATCAGCCGGCCGGGCCGGCCGCTTCGCCGTCGGGCGAACTGGCCTTCCTGAAAGTGCGCTACAAGCTGCCCGGCGAAGGGACCTCGCGCCTGATCGACCGGCCGATCACCCGGGCCGACGCCAGCCCGACCCTGGCGGCCGCGCCGGAGGCGACCCGCTGGGCCGTCGCCGTCGCCGCTTTCGGCCAGAAGCTGCGCGGCGATCCGTGGGTGGCGGAGAGCTTCGACTGGAAGAGCGTCGTCGCCCTCGCCCAGGACGCCCGCGGCCGCGACGAGTTCGGCCAGCGCGCCGAGTTCGTGAAGCTGGTCCGGGCGGCGGACGAGGCCCGGCGGGTGAACGAGTAGGCGGAAAGCAGGGGCACACGCCAGTTTCGCTTCCGGAAGGGTGAGTGTCCCTGCTTTCCGGTTTGAACTCCTCCCCCTCCTCGCGGGTTCTGTCGGCGATGCGACTGAAGATCGAAGACTACGCCCTCATCGGGGACTGTGAATCCTGCGCCCTGGTGGGGCGGAACGGGTCTATCGACTGGCTGTGCTGGCCGAGGTTCGACTCCGACGCCTGTTTCGCGGCCCTGTTGGGCGACGAGGGCAACGGCCGCTGGCTGATCGAGACCATCGACGAGGGCGCGACCGTCACGCGGCGCTACCGGCCCGACACCCTGATCCTCGAGACCCGGATCGAGACCGAGGACGGGGCGGCGACGATCATCGACTTCATGCCCCCGCGGAAGGGCGCGCCCGAGCTGGTGCGGCTGGTGCGCGGCGAATGGGGCCGGGTGCGGTTCCGCGGCGACCTCGTGCTGCGCTTCGGCTACGGCGCGGTCCGGCCGTGGATCCAGCGCACCGAGGGCGGCGCCCACCGCGCGATCGCCGGGCCGGACATGGTGCTGCTGCGCACGCCGGTCGGCATCCGCGAGGAGCACGGGCGCCTGCTCTGCGAGTTCACCGTCTCCGAGGGCGAGACCACGCCCTTCACCCTCACCTGGGCGCCGTCCCACCACCCGGTCCCGCAGGCGATCAGTCCGCGGCAGGCGCTGGCCGACACCGAGCAGTTCTGGGTCGACTGGGCGGCCCGCGCCGACGTGGCCGGGCGCTGGTCCGGGCCGATCCGCCGCTCGCTGATCACCCTCAAGGCCCTGACACACGCCCCGACCGGCGGGGTAGTGGCCGCCGCGACCACCTCCCTACCCGAGCAGATCGGCGGTCCGCGCAACTGGGACTACCGCTACTGCTGGATCCGGGACGCGACCCTGACCCTGCTGGCGCTGATGAACGCCGGCTACTACGACGAGGCCCAGGCCTGGAGGGACTGGCTGTTGCGCGCCGTCGCGGGCAGCCCGGCCGACATGCACATCATGTACGGCGTCGGCGGCGAACGGCGGCTGACCGAATGGGAGGTCGACTGGCTGAAGGGCTACGAGGACTCGCGGCCGGTGCGCGTCGGCAACGCCGCGTCGACGCAGTTCCAGCTCGACGTCTACGGCGAGCTCGCCGACAGCCTGCACCAGGCGCGCCGCGGCGGCCTGACCGGCAACGAGGCGGCCTGGGCCGTCGAGAAGGCGCTGACCGACCACGTCGCCAAGGTCTGGACCCAGCCCGACGACGGCATCTGGGAAGACCGCTCCGAGCGCAAGCACTACACCTTCTCGAAAGTCATGGCCTGGGTGGCCATCGACCGCGCGGTCAAGGCGGTCGAGAACTACGGCCTCCCCGGCGACGCCGACCGCTGGCGCACGCTGCGCGAGGAGATCCGCGCCGACATCCTCGACAAGGGCTTCGACCGGCAGCGCGGGACCTTCGTGCGGGCCTACGGCGGCAAGACTGTGGACGCCAGCCTGCTGCTGCTGGCCGAGCTCGGTTTCGTGGCGCCGGACGACCCGATGTACGTCGGCACGGTCGCGGCCGTGGAGCAGGACCTGCTGCGCGACGGCTTCGTGCTGCGCTACGACACCGAACGCGTCGACGACGGCCTGCCGCCGGGCGAAGGGGCGTTCCTGGTCTGCTCGTTCTGGCTGGTCAGCGCCTATGTGCTGCTCGGGCGCAAGCAGGATGCGGAGGCGATGTTCGAACGGCTGCTGTCGATCCGCAATGACGTGGGGCTGCTGGCCGAGGAGTACGATCCGCATCTGGGCCGTCAGGTCGGCAACTTTCCACAGGCGTTCAGCCACATCGGGCTGATCAACGCCGCCTACAACCTGAGCCGCGCCGACAAGCCGAGCGAGCAGCGGGCGGAACTGGCGACGGCGGCGGAGTAGCGGGCGAGGCCGGGCGGAAGGTCGCCCTCCGCTCCGAAGGAGGCCGGAACGAAGGGCGTTTCCGGAAGGTCGGGCGCCATCCCCCCACAGGGGCGCCCGCTCGCCGGGAAGCGCGCGATGAGGCGTTCACGCGCTGTCTGGCGACGACCGTCCACCAGGTCGCTGCGCCGCGCCTCCCCATTTGTGGGATGTCGCGGCCTCAGCGGTAGCGAAGCTTGCAGTACAGGATCGAGCCGGAGAGCATCAGCGTCACGGCGTTGCCGGCGATGAGCGGCGGATCGCGCAGGATCAGGCCGTAGACCAGCCACAGCGCCACCCCGAAGGTCATCAGAAGGAACATCGGCAGCGACAGGTCGCCGGTCGAGCGGGTGCGCCAGGTCTTTATGGCCTGGGGCAGGAAGGCGAGCGTCGTGCAGGCGGCCGCGACGAGGCCGATGATGGTGACGGGCACGGAGCCTCCCGGAAATGCGAACGGAGGCGGCCTTGTCGGCCGCCTCCGCGCCAGTCTCTTCGATCGGGCCTAACGGCCGGTCGGAACGTCCTTGAAAGCGACGTCCTTGTCGACGCGCACGTCGCCGGGCAGGCCCAGGACGCGTTCGGCGATGATGTTCTTCAGGATCTCGTCCGTGCCGCCGGCGATGCGGAGGCCCGGCGCCCACAGCAGGCTCTGCTGGAAGGCGGCCTGCATCGGCGCTTCGCCCGGATCGACCAGGATGCCGTACTGGTCTTCCAGCTCGACGCCGTAGTTGGACATCTCCTGCATCTGGTTGGCGGCGATGATCTTGCCGATCGAGCTCTCCGGTCCAGGCGTCTGGCCGCGCGACAGCGCGGTCATGGTCCGGAAGCGGGTCAGCTTGAGGCCCTCGGCCGCGACGTACCAGTCGGCCAGCTTCTCGCGGAAGCCGGCGTCCTTCAGCGCCGAGGTCCCGGTGGAGACGTCGGTCTGGCGGGCCAGCTCCATGATCGTCTTGTAGTCCGGGCCCGAGGAGCCGCCGACGGCCAGACGCTCGTTCATCAGGGTCACCAGCGCGACCTTCCAGCCGTCGCCGACGGCGCCCAGGCGCTGGCTGTCCTTCACGCGAAGGTCAGTGAAGTAGACCTCGTTGAACTCGCTGCCGCCGCTGGCCTGGTGGATCGGTCGCACCTCGACGGCCGGATCGTGCATGTCGATCCAGAACATGGTCATGCCCTTGTGCTTGGGCACGTCGGGATCGGTGCGGACCAGCAGGATGCCGTAGTCGCAGTACTGCGCGCCGGTCGTCCAGACCTTCTGGCCGTTGATGATCCAGTCGCCCGAGCCGTCGTCAGCCTTGACCGCGCGGGTGCGCGAGGCGGCCACGTCCGAGCCGCCGGCCGGTTCGGAGAACAGCTGGCACCAGATCTCCTCGCCGCGCAGGGCGGGGCGGACGAAGCGCTTCTTGGTCTCGTCGTCCGCGAAGGCCATCACGGTCGGCACGCACATGCCGAGACCGATGGTGAAGTAGCCGTAGTTGACGCCGACCTTGGCCTCTTCCTGGCCGAAGATCACCGACTGGATCGGCGTGCCGCCGGCCCCGCCCCATTCCTTGGGCCAGGTGATGCAGGCGTAGCCGGCGTCGGCCTTCTTGGCCTGCCATTCCTTGGCGAGGGCCATGTGCTCGGGGCTGTTCGGCCGGCGGCCGTTGGCGCTCGAGTTGTTCTTGTGGGCCTTGGCGTTGGTTTCCAGCCAGGCGCGAGCCTTCTCGCGGTAGGCGGCTTCTTCGGGAGAGTCGTTGAAATCCATGATGTTTTTCCCGTCTTCCTAGGCGGCGTTCTTGCGTTCGAGCTGGCTGACGAGCCGCTCTTTCCAGACTTTCGGCGCGTGGGCCACGAGGGCCAGCTGGCGCGAGCGGCGGTAGTAGAGGTGGCAGTCCACCTCCCAGGTGAAGCCCATGCCGCCGTGCGTCTGGATGTTCTCCTTGCTGGCGAACCAGTAGGCCTCGCTGGCCGCGATGCGGGCGGCCGAGGCGGCCACCGGCAGTTCGGCCGCGTTGGTGTTGAGGGCCCAGGCGCCGTAGTAGCAGTTGCTGCGGGCGACCTCGTTCTTGACGTACATGTCGGCCAGCTTGTGCTTGATCGCCTGGTAGCCGCCGATCACCCGCCCGAAGGCGTAGCGGTTCATGGCGTAGTCCTTGGCCATCTCGAGGCACTTGTCGGCGCCGCCGGTCTGCTCGAAGGCGAGCAGGATCGCGGCGCGATCGAAGACCTGTTCGCTGATCGACAGGCCCTCGCCCGCCGCGCCGACGCGCGTCGCCGGAGCGCCGGTGAAGGTCAGCTTGGCCACGCCGCGGGTCGGGTCGAGGCTCTTGAGGGTCTCGCGGGCGACGCCCTCGCCGTTCAGGTCGACGAGGAACAGCGACGGCTTGCCGCCTTCGCTGGCCAGCACCAGGGCGACGTCGGCGCAGTCGCCATCGGTGACCGGGATCTTGACGCCGGTCAGCTTGCCGCCCTCGACCTTGGCCGACAGGCTCTTGGCGTCGACGACGCCGGGGCCTTCCGAGGTGGCGTAACAGCCGATGATCTCGCCGGCGGCGATCTTCGGCAGCAGGTCCTTCTTCTGGGCGTCATCGCCGGCCAGCATGATGGCCTCGGCGACGAAGTAGACCGTCGAGGCGAACGGGATCGGCGCCACGGCGCGGCCCATCTCCTCGGCGATGGCGCAGAGCTCGATGTGGCCCAGGCCGAGGCCGCCGAACTCCTCCGGAATGGCGGCCCCGAGCCAGCCCTGCTCGGCGACGCCCTTCCACAGCGCCTTGTCGTAGGACACCGCGTCGTCGTTCAGCACCTTGCGCACGGCGGCGCTGTCGCTGTGGGCGTCGAGGAACTTGCGCGCCTCGTTCTTCAGGAATTTCTGATCGTCGGAATAGTCGAAGTTCACCGCATCCTCCCGCCGCACAGCGCTGTGCGCGTTCTTGTCGGAGGGCAATGTAGACGGCTTTGCGCCACAGGAAAGATTGACCTCGCGTCAATGAATTCAGGTTCTTATCGGCGGCTGTACCGGGCAGAAGGCGTGTGTCATGGCGAAGGCCGTATTCCAGCGAAACCAGAAGGTCTGGGTCGAGAGCGTCGGGGCCTGGGCGGTCATCGAAAAGATCGTGCCGATCTGGGCCAAGGGTTTCGACGAGCCGGTGCGGGTGACCTACGACGTCGGCCTGGGCCGCGAGTTCCACGCCCATGAGCTGAAGCCCGAGGACAAGGTCGAGGACGCCGACGGCGGCGTGGCCGGCGACAGCTGGCGGCTGATGCGCGCCAAGAACAAGTGGCAGCAGGAGCAGGACTGCGCCCACCATCCCTTCCCCGGAACCTATCCGGTGGTCGTCACCGACGCAGCCGACTGGGGCGGCTGGCGCACGCCCGGCGCCGAGTACGACCGCGACCCCAACAAGATCGAACGGCAGGCGCGGCTGATCGCCAGCGCCCCGCGGCTGCAGCAGATCGCCCGGGAGCTGATGCAGCTGGTCGCGGAGTCGCCCGAGGACGCGCCGCCCGCCGTGCTCGAACTCGCCCGCCGTGCGGCCGCGATCGAGCGCTATGTCCTGGAGGTGCCCTCCGCCGCCGCCGTGCCGACAGGCCGGGCCGCCGACGCGGCCTAGGCATTGCGCCCGTCGACACGCCGCATCGCGGCTGCTCGGGACGACTGGGTCAGAAGGGCCGTCACCAGAGTCACGCTGAGCAGCGCCTCAGGCGCGTGTCGAAGCACGCATGATCTTGCCGCTTGAACAGGACGACTTCGCGAGGCGTTGTGCCGACGCCCCAAGGAGTCGCGCCATGCTGCCCGCCAAGCCCCAGTTCCAGACCGTCGATCCCGCCACCGACGAGCCCGGGAAGCGCTACGAGGGCCTGACGCTCGACGAGGCGCTGGCCGAGCTGGGCCACGTGCGTCGGGCGTTCGAGGACTGGCGGCGGACGGACTTCGCCACGCGCGCGGCCCGCCTGCAGCGGGCGGCCGCGGTGCTGCGGGCGCGCAGGGACGACTTCGCCGCCCTGATGACCGCCGAGATGGGCAAGACCCTGTCCGACGGCCGCGCGGAGATCGAGAAGTGCGCCACGGCCTGCGCGTACTTCGCCGATCACGCCGAGGGCTTCCTGCGCGACGAGCCGGCCGGGATCGACGGCGCCAGGGCCTATGCGACGTTCAATCCGCTCGGCGTGGTGCTGGCGGTGATGCCGTGGAACTTCCCGTTCTGGCAGGTCTTCCGCTTCGCCGCTCCGGCGCTGATGGCCGGCAACGCCGCGGTTCTGAAGCATGCCAGCAACGTGCCCGGCTGCGCCATGGCCATCGAGTCGGTGTTCCGTGAGGCCGGCTTTCCTGAACACCTGTTCCGGACGCTGCTGGTTCCGAGCGACTTCGTCGAGCCGCTGATCCGGGACGACCGGATCGCGGCCGTGACCCTGACCGGCAGCGTGGCGGCGGGGCGCAAGGTCGCGGCGGCGGCCGGCGCGGCGCTCAAGAAGGTCGTGCTCGAGCTGGGCGGCAGCGACGCCTACGTGGTGCTCGAGGACGCCGACATCGCGCTGGCGGCCCGGGTGGCGGCGACCGCCAGGATGGTCAACGGCGGCCAGAGCTGTATCGCCGGCAAGCGGTTCATCGTGGTCGAGAGCGTACTCGAGGCGTTCGAGGCGGCGCTCGTCGCGGAGATGGCCCGGTTCCAGCCGGGCGACCCCACCGATCCCGAGACCCGCTTCGGC
>CALKHU010000074.1 GCA_937991555.1 uncultured Caulobacter sp. | reverse complement strand
GCGTCGGGCGCTTCCTGCTCGAGGAACGCGCCGCCCAGAGCGTCAGCCGGCGCCGGCGGCGCGGCGCGCAGCGCGGCCGCCGTCGCCTGCATCAGGCGCAGCCCCGGATGGCGCTCGATGTCCGCCGCGACAGTCATGCGTTCAGGCGACTCCTTGAAAGGCCGGGATATGGACCGGCCGCGGGGCGGGTCAAGCCAGGCTGCGTCATCGCGCCGCCTCCAGCCGCGCCCGCAGCTTGTCGAAGGCCAGTCGCAGCCGCGACTTGACCGTTCCAAGCGCCACGCCTGTCCGCTCGGCGATCTCCGAGTGGCTGAGATCCTCATAGAAGGCGGCCCGGACCATCTCCCGCTGTTCGGGCGGCAGCTCCTCGAGGGCGGCGGCGATCAGGGCCCCGCGCTGGTCCGCCGCCATCGCCGCGTCCGGCAGCGGCAGCGCCTCCGGCGCCAGCATCGGCTCGTCGGGGTCGAGCTCCGCCGTCCGCTCGCGGCGGAACAGGTCGATCCGCCGGTTGCGGGCGATGCGGTAGATCCAGGTCGAGGCGCTGGCCTTGCTGCGGTCGAAGCTGGCCGCCTTGCGCCAGACCGCGACCATCACGTCCTGGGTCAGGTCCTCGGCCCGCGCGGACTCGAGGCCGAGCCGGCCGAGATAGCCCTTCACCCGCGGCGCATAGTGGTCGAACAGGGCGACGAACGCGGCCCGGTCGCCGTGCGCGGCGATGCGCTCGATCAGGTCGGCATAGCAGTCGGGCGCGGCGTCTTTCACCCCCCAGCCATAGCGGCGCCCCGGCGCATTGGTCCAGCGGCGCATTCCCTGCTATGATGAACACTTCACACCAGTCTGGACGAAAGCCTTGGGCGCGACCCTCGATCTTGCTCGCGCGACGCCCGCCGTCGCCTCCCGGAAGACCCCGGCGAACCTGTCCGGCCTGACCCGCAAGCAGCTCCAGGCCGCCCTGGTCGAGGCCGGCGTGGTGGCCGAGGCCAAGGCGAAGATGCGCGCCAGCCAGCTGTTCCGCTGGATCCACTTCCGCGGCGTGACCGACTTCGACCAGATGACCGACGTCGCCAAGGAGACCCGGGCGGCGCTGAAGGCGAACTTCACCCTGGCCCGGCCCGAGATCGTCGAGCGCCAGGTCTCGCGCGACGGCACGCGCAAGTACCTGATCCGCACCGCGCCGGGCATCGAGGTCGAGGCCGTCTACATTCCCGACGTCGGCCGCGTCGGCGCCCTGTGCGTATCGAGCCAGGTCGGCTGCACCCTGAACTGCACCTTCTGCCACACCGGCACCCAGGCCCTGGTGCGCAACCTCACCGCCGCCGAGATCGTCGCCCAGGTCCAGGTGGCCAAGGACGACCTCGAGGAATGGGCCGTCGATGGCGAGGACCGCAAGCTCTCGAACATCGTGTTCATGGGCATGGGCGAGCCGCTCTACAACCTCGACAACGTCGCCGACGCCATCGAGATCATCAGCGACAACGAGGGCATCGGCATCTCGCGCCGGCGCATCACCGTCTCGACCAGCGGCGTGGTCCCGCAGCTGCAGGCGCTGGGCGAGCGCACGCAGGCCATGCTGGCGATCAGCCTGCACGCCACCAACGACCCGCTGCGCGACGTGCTGGTGCCGCTGAACAGGAAGTACGACATCGCGACCCTGATGGACGCCATCCGCGCCTATCCGGGGATCAGCAACGCCCGCCGGGTGACGTTCGAGTACGTGATGCTGAAGGGCGTCAACGACAGCCCCGAGGAGGCCCGCGCGCTGGTCCGCCTGCTCAAGGGCATCCCGGCCAAGATCAACCTGATCCCGTTCAATCCCTGGCCCGGGACCCAGTACGAATGCTCGGACTGGGCGACGATCGAGCGCTTCGCGGCGATCCTCAACCGCGCCGGCTATTCCAGTCCGATCCGCACGCCGCGCGGCCGCGACATCCTCGCCGCCTGCGGCCAGCTGAAGAGCGAGAGCGAGAAGGTCCGCGCCTCCGCCCGCCGCAGGGCCGAGGCGGCGGATCCGGCGCAGGCTCCGTCCTGACCGGCGCGCCGTCTTTCCCGGCTCGGGCGAGTGAGTCCGCCCGGGACGGCCTCCAGGGCTAGAAGCTTGCGCGGCGGGGGGCGGAGCGTGCTAACCGTTGCCGGCGTCCTTCCTGTCGGGAAACCCCATGCCGCCGCAGCTGCAATCCCCTGAAATCCAGGCTTTCGCCACCGGCATCCCGGTCGCCCTGGGCGACGCGGGCGTCACCCTGCTGATCCTGATCCTCGGCGCGGCTGTCTACGCCCTGCTGACCCCGCACCGCGAGGTGCAGCTGATCCGCGACGGCAACAGCGCCGCGGCGATGTCGCTGGCCGGCGTGCTGGTCGGGCTGGCGATTCCGCTGTCGGCCTCGCTGGGGGCCTCGAATTCAAGGCTCGAGATCGCCATCTGGGGGGTGATGATCATCGCCGTCCAGCTTCTCGTCTTCCGGGTCATCGACGTCATCCTTCACGGGCTGCCGCAGCGGATCCAGGACGGCGAGATCTCCGCCGCCACCCTGCTGGTCGGCGCCAAGATCAGCAGCGCCCTGATCCTCGCGGCGGCGATGCGCTAGTCAGGACCCCTCGGTGCACTTTCCCCGCCTTCCGGACTGGCTCGTCTACGTCGCTGTCGTCGCGGCCCTGCTGATCGCCTCGGTCAGCCGCCGCGAGCGCGCCGACGCGCCGCCGCCGCCGCCGCCGGTGCCGGGCGAGGAGGGTGTGCCGCTCGGTCCCTCGTCGCCGTTCGATCCGTCGGTGGTGGTCGAGGTGCAGGGCAAGAAGACCCCGGGCTCGGGAACCGCCTTCTCGGTGTCCGACAGCGGCATCTGGCTGACCGCCCGCCATGTCGTAGACGGCTGCCGGCAGACGGCGCTGGTCGTGGCGGAGGGGCGCGGCGTCGAGGCCCAGGTGCACATCGACCCGGCCGGCGAGGCGGCGGTGCTGACCACCGACGGCGGCGCGCCCGCCCTGCCCCTGCTGGTCGACGACCGGACGCTCAAGCGCGGCGACCTCGGCTATCACGCCGGCTTCCCGCAGGGTCGCCCTGGCGAGGCGGTCTCACGCCTGCTCGGCCGCGAAAAGCTGATCGTCCGCGGCCGGGGCGCCCGCGAGGAGAGCGTGCTGGTCTGGGCCGAGGTCGGCCGCACCGACAATCTGAAGGGCACGCTGGCGGGCCTGTCCGGGGCGCCGGCCCTCGACAGCGCCGGGCGGGTGATCGGGGTCACCGTGGCCGAGGCGCCGCGTCGCGGACGGATCTACACCACCTCCTCGGCGACCATGCTGGGGGCCCTCGCCGCCTCCCGCCGCCGCCCGGCCGCCTTCGCCGCCGGCGAGCCGGTGAACATCGAGAACTACGGCCGCGTCGCCGACGGCCTGCGCCGTGACCTGCGGGTGGCGCAGGTGGTCTGTCTGGCGACGTAGCCCAGCGACCGCTGAACCCGGTTCTAGGCGGGCTCGGCCTGCTGGTCGGCCTGCGGCTGGCGGCCGGCGATCATGAAGCTCAGCACGATCGAGAAGACGCCGATCAGGGTCGAGTAGAGGTAGAACACCATATAGCCGGTCCCGAGGGCTGCGGCGGTGACCTGCGACTTCTCCATCGCGGTGGCGTAGCTTTCCGGCGGCAGACGCAGGAACAGTCCCTTCAGCGCCGACAGCGGGCCGGCGCCGTCGGCGGCGCGGGCGGTGGCCTCCACGATGCGGCCCGACTGGCTGGCCAGCAGCTTGCCCGGCAGGGCGTAGAGGGACGAGAACAGGGCATACTGGGTCGCCGTGAAGCCCACCGTGGTCAGGCTCGACATGTAGGCGATGAGGCAGGTCCCGGCGATGCCGCCGGCGATGTTGTCCATGGCGATGGCGACCAGCAGGGCCGGGACGCTGTGACCCTGGGTGGCGAGCCAGGCGAAGGCCAGGTTGCTCAGCGTGCCCACGAAGGCGCCGACGATCAGCGCCCGCATCAGGCCCAGCCGGATCACCGAGAACCCGCCCAGCGCCACGCCGATGACGGACATCGCGACGCCGAACACCTTGCGCACCTCGGCGATCTCGATCTTGCTGAAGCCGAGGTCGACGTAGAAGGCGCCGTTGATGTTGAGCACGAAGTCGGAGACCCGGTAGAGGCAGATCAGGGCCAGGATCAGGCCGGCGATCCGGCCGTAGCGGCCGAAAAAGTCGACCAGCGGCTGGCCGAGCGCGCCGGACAGATAGGCCCCGGGGCGGGTCTGGACCCCGGGAATCCGCCGCGCCGCCAGGGCGATGATCCCGAAGCCGCCGACGATCGCCAGCAGCTGGAACCAGATCTTGTTGTCGGACGCCCAGGCGGCCTTGAGCGCCTCGCCCGCCGGACCGGCGCCGAGGCCCGCCAGGATGTCGGCCAGGAAGTCGGCGCTGGCCGCCAGGCCCGAGCCGACCAGCAGTCCGCCGGCGATCAGGACCAGGAGCCGGGCCGCCCACTCGACCGCTTCCAACAGGGGCCTCGGCGTGGCGTCGCCGATGTCGATCGGCCGGACACGGTGCTCCGCCTCGCGGGGCGCGGCCAGCACCGCGGCGACGCCGAGGATCATCAGCGCCGCCATCGCCGCGTAGGACAGGCGCCAGCTGTAGGCCTCGGCGAGAATGAGCGGCACGGCCCCGGCCACGATCATCGCCACCCGGTAGCCCCACTGGTAGGCGGCGGCCATCGGCCCCTGCCGGGCGTCGTCGGCCGCCTCGATGCGCCAGGCGTCGATGACGATGTCCTGGTTGGCGGAGGCGAAGCCGACCAGCACGGCGAACGCCGCCATGACGCCGAGGCTCTTCGCCGGGTCGACCCCGGCGATCAGCCAGAGGCCGAGCATGATCACCACCTGCGAGACGAGCATCCAGGACCGGCGGTGGCCGAACATGGCGGTCAGGACGGGGACGCGCGTCCTGTCGACCAGCGGCGCCCAGAGGAACTTCATCGCCGTCGCCAGCGTGGCCAGCCCGAACAGGCTGATCGCCTGCAGGGACAGGCCCGCCTCGCGCAGCCAGATCGACAGGGTGTCGAAGACGAGCAGGTTGGGCAGCCCAGCCGAGAAGCCCAGCACGAGCATCACCAGGGTCCGCCGCTCCAGGAACACGGCGAGCGACTGCAGGAAGGTGGGGCGGACCGGGCCTTCTACGGCGGCCTCTTCACCGGTGGTCATCTGGCGCTTCCCCCGAAGCGGGGCGCGCGCCCCAAATCAGGAGGCGACCTTGGCCTCTCGCGTGGCGTCCGTCCAGCCGACCCAGCGGGACAGCACCGCGCGCAGGGCCGTCTCCGTCAGCGGCTTGACGAGGAAGTCGTCCATGCCGGCCGCCAGGCAGGCGCGACGGTCGTCCTCGAAGGCGTCCGCCGTCAGGGCGACGATCGGCGTCGTCGTCCCGGCGGCGCGGATGGCGCGCGCGGCCTCGACCCCGCCCATGCCCGGCATGCGGACGTCCATCAGCACCAGGTCGTAGCGCGCGGCGGAGAGGGCGGCGACGGCCTCCTCGCCGCTGCCGGCGCGGTCGACTTGGGCGCCCTCGCGCTGCAGCAGGGTGCGGGCCAGCAGGGCGTTGATCGGATTGTCCTCGGCCAGCAGCACCCGGGCGCCGGGGGCCGAGGCCTCGGCGATTCGCTCGTCGTCCTGCGCCTTCGCCGCCTCGCCGGCGCCGAGGGCGGCCAGCACGCGCGCGGCCAGGGAGGCCGGGCGCAGCGGCTTGATCAGATAGCCGGCGAAGCCGCCGGCGCGGCTGCGGGCGATGCGGCCGCGCTCGTCGGGCCGCAGCAGGATCAGGCAGGCGCGGCCGGGCGGCGCCTTGATCGCCCGGCGCCCTTCGGCCAGGGCCTGGTCGACAAGAAGCACC
>CALKHU010000073.1 GCA_937991555.1 uncultured Caulobacter sp. | reverse complement strand
GGCCGGCTTGCGCGCCGCCGGCGCCGCGGCCTGGCCGGGCGAGACGATGTCGCCGCGCGACATGGCGGTGACGTCGCGGGCCGTGATCGGGCGAAGCTGGACCGTTTCGGTCGAGCCGGCGCGGCGCAGGGCCAGGGACAGGGTCCCGGCCTGGCCGGCGACGGCCAGCTTGCCGGCGTCCTCGACGGTGACCTCGAGTGTCGCCGTCGACGGCTCGAACTTCTCGGTCGAGGCCGGGTCGGCGATCATGTCCATGCCCAGCACGCGCACGTTCTGGAGCACCAGCGAGGAGATGTAGAGCCGGTTGCCCTCGGCGCCCTCGACGCCGGGCGCGGCGACGGCGCGGGCCAGCAGCACGTCGACATGGTCGCCGGGTAGCACGTGCCCGCCGCCCCCGGCGACGTCGTTGACCTTGATGGTGTAGGCGCGCATGCCCGGCGCGATGGTCGCCGCCACCGACGGCTTCACGCCGGGGCCGCTGATCCGCGTCGGCAGGATCGGCTCGCGCGGCGACAGGGCCGTCAGCGTGACGGGCGCGCCGCCGTCCTGGGCCGTGACCTGCTCGATCGCGGTATAGGCGCCCTCCGGCACGGAGGCGGCGGGAACCTTGATCAGGGTGAGGTTCTTCGGCTCCAGCTTCGTGCCGTACGGCACCGCGGCGCTGGCGGCGACGATCGAGGTCATGGCCACCGCCGGCTGGGCGGCGGCCTTGCTCGGTCCGCTGTTCGATCCCGGCAGCCAGACCTTGGCCACGAACAGCGCCCCGACCCCCAGGAGGGCGGACGCGCCGAGGCTGGCGATAGTGGCGACTCGCATATTGCGGACCCCAGTCTTCGAGCACCGGTTCTCGGCGCTCTCCCCGAACTTGAGATCAGACTAGGCCGCAGCGGCTTGCGATATATTCAACGAATACACTGAACGGCTGTAAACCCTGTTGGGGTTATCCAGTATCAGGCTTAACGACGATCAACCTTGATCGGGACTTAATCCGGCGATTTCAGTCAACGCCCGGATATCGAGGCAGCGCTCCAGCGCGGCGGCGATCGAGTCGAGCGCCGCGTCGACCGCCGCCCCCTGGTCGACGCCGCTGGAGGCCGCGCCCAACGGGGCGAGGACGGCGGCGCGGGCCTCGGGGCGGTCGAACAGGCCGTGGACGTAGCAGCCGGCGATCCGGCCGTCGGGGCTGACGGCGCCGTCCGCGCCGCCGTCGTCGAAGGCGAGCATCGGGCGCGCCTGGCCCGTCGTGCGGCCGGCATGGATCTCGTAGCCCGAGAAGGGCGCTGTCCCCAGGCGCCCGGCGACGCGACGCACCACCTTGCCCGCCGCCAGCACCGTCTCGACATCGAGTAGGCCCAGCCCCCGCGCCGCGCCGGGCGTACCCTCGACGCCGTCCGGGTCGGCCACAACGCGGCCGAGCATCTGGTATCCGCCGCAGACGCCCAGCACCCGTCCGCCCCGGCGGACATGGGCGGCGAGGTCGATGTCCCAGCCCTGGGCCCGGACGAAGGCGAGGTCGGCGATCGTCGCCTTGGTCCCCGGCAGGATCACGAGGTCGGCGTCCCCGGGGAGCGGCGTCCCGGGCGGGATGAAGCGGAGTTCGACGTCCGGTTCCGCCTTCAGCGGGTCGAAGTCGTCGAAGTTGGCGATGCGGCTCAGCATCGGAACGACGATCTTCACGCGGCCGTCCCCGGCGCGCGGCCGGTCGAGCGCCACCGCGTCCTCCGCCGGCAGCTCGCGCGCGGCGGCGAGCCAGGGCGCCATGCCGAGGTCGCGCCACCCGGTGCGGCGCACGATCTCCGCCCGGCCGTCGTCGAACAGGGCCGGGTCGCCGCGGAACCTGTTGACCACGAAGCCCCGGATCATGGCCCGGTCGGCCTCGTCCAGCACCGCATGGGCGCCGACCAGGGCGGCGATGACGTGGCCGCGGTCGATGTCGCCGACCAGCACCACCGGCACGTCGGCGGCGCGGGCGAAGCCCATGTTGGCGATGTCGCCCGCGCGCAGGTTGGTCTCGGCGGGACTGCCGGCGCCCTCGACGACGACGAGGTCGGCCTCCGCCTCGAGCCGGCGGAAGCTGTCCAGCACCGTGTCGAGCAATCCGCTTCGGCTCGCCTTCCAGTCCCGCGCCTGCCAGGTGCCGGCCACGCGGCCGCGCACGACGACCTGCGCGCCGGTGTCGCTCTGCGGCTTCAGCAGCACGGGATTCATGTCGACGGTCGGCGGCGTGCGACAGGCGATGGCCTGCAGCGCCTGGGCCCGGCCGATCTCGCCGCCGTCGACCGTCACGGCGGCGTTGTTCGACATGTTCTGCGGCTTGAACGGCCGCACCCGCAGGCCGCGGTTGGCGAACAGCCGGCAGAGGCCGGCGACCAGCACCGACTTGCCGACGTCGGACCCGCATCCCTGGATCATCAACGCCGGCAAGTCCCGACTCCCCTCTAGAAGCGCGCGCGGACGCCGACGAAGGCGCCGCGGCCCGGCGCGCCGTAACCCGCCGCCGTTTCATAGGGCTCGTCGAACAGGTTCTCCACCCGGCCATAGAGCTCGATCGACTCGTCGAGGCGCCAGGCGCCGCGCAGGTCGATCAGGGTGTAGGCGTCCAGCGGCACGGCGTGGGCTTCGTCGTTGAACGCCTCGCCGACGTGGCGCGCGGCGACGGTCAGGCTGCCGGCGTCGCCCGCGAAGCGCCAGGTGGCGGCGAGGTTGGCCATATGCTCCGGACGGCGGGCGAGCTGGTTTCCGGCGTTGGGGCCGGCGGCGTTCTCGGCCTCGGTCCAGCTGTAGTTGGCCGACAGGGTGAAGCGCGCCAGCTCCGCGCGGCCGCCGAGCTCCAGCCCCCGGGCGCGGGTCTTCTGGATGTTGTCGTAGTAGCCGAAGCGGAACACCCCGTTGGGGTTGCAGAGCGGCTCCGGCGAGCCGAACGGACAGCTGTAGAAGCGGATCTCGTTCTCGGCCCGTCGCTCGAACCAGGTCGCCGAGACGGTGACCGACCGCGCCAGCGCCTGCTGGACGCCGAGCTCCCAGCTGTCGAAGGATTCCGGGTCCAGGGCGGAGTTGCCGTACTCGCTGTAGAGCTCGTACAGGCCCGGCGCGCGGAAGCCCTGGCCGAACCCGGCCCGCAGCACGGTCGCGCCGTCGTTCAGGCTCCAGGCCGCGGCCAGCGCGCCGAGGGTGTGGCCGCCGTAAGCGTCGTGCTCGTCATGACGCAGGCCGGCGGTGATCGTCAGGCCGGGCGCGACCGGCCCCTGGATCTGGCCGTAGACGCTGTCGACGCCGACCTTGCCGGTGGTGAAGGCCGGATCCGGGTCGAGGAACCAGGGCGCGCGCTGGCGCATCTTCGCCGTCTCGCTCTCGAGACCGAAGGTCGCGGTCCAGTCCGGGGTGAGGGCCAGCACCCCCTGGTACTCCCAGCGCCGCGTCTCGCCGAGGCCTTCGAAGCTGACCGGGGCGACGGGGTCGGAGGGCAGGTGGGCGGACCGCTCGGTCTCGGCATGGGTCCAGGCGAGGCGGTTCTTCAGGCGGCCGTCGAGCAGACCGATGTTGAGCCCCGCATACACCGCCAGCTCCTCGGTCAGGCCGTAGCTGTCGTCGTCGCCGGCGAAGCCGTCGGTGTCGGTCTCGCCGTCCGACCAGACGGCGCGGATCTCGGCCGAGACGGCGTCGCTGAAGGCGTAGCGCAGGCGCCCCGACAGGCCGGTGTTCTCGTAGCCGTCGGCCTCCGATCCGGCCGCGAAGGCCGAGACGCCGTCGGTGCGGTAGCGGCCGGCGGCGAGGCGCCAGCCGAGGCCGCCGGCGCGGCCGCCGAGACCGGCGCGCAGGTAGCCGGTTCCGCGCGCGCCGCCCTCGGCGTCCAGCGTGCCCTGGAAG
>CALKHU010000072.1 GCA_937991555.1 uncultured Caulobacter sp. | reverse complement strand
CGCCCATGTTGTAGCCGCAGAACGGCAGCATCGCGAACGGGTCGCGGCGCAGCTCGCCGACCTTGTTCTCGGCCGCGGCGGTGCCTTCCGAGGCGACCGTGGAGCCGAGGAACACGCCGTGGGCCCAGTCGAAGGCCTCGGTGACCAGCGGCACGGCGCTGGCGCGGCGGCCGCCGAACAGGATGGCGTCGATCGGCACGCCCTTGGGGTCGTCCCACTCCGACGCGATCACCGGGCACTGGGCCGCGCTGACGGCGAAGCGGGCGTTCGGGTGCGCCGCCGGCTCCGGCGACTCCGGCGTCCACGGACGGCCGCGCCAGTCGGTCAGGCGCGCCGGCTTCTCGTCGGTCAGGCCTTCCCACCAGACGTCGCCGTCCTCGGTCAGGGCCACGTTGGTGAACACCGTGTTGCGGTCGAGCGCCTCGACGGCGTTCTTGTTGGTGCCGATGCCGGTGCCCGGCGCGACGCCGAAGAAGCCGGCTTCCGGATTGATGGCGTAGAGCCGGCCGTCGTCGCCGAAGCGCATCCAGCAGATGTCGTCGCCCACCGTCTCGGCCTTCCAGCCGTCGATGGTCGGCTGCAGCATGGCGAGGTTGGTCTTGCCGCAGGCGCTGGGGAAGGCGGCGGCGACGTAGCGGACCGCGCCCTTGGGCGAGGTCAGCTTGAGGATCAGCATGTGCTCGGCCAGCCAGCCCTCGTCGCGGGCCATGACGCTGGCGATGCGCAGGGCGTAGCACTTCTTGCCGAGCAGGGCGTTGCCGCCGTAGCCCGAGCCGTAGGACCAGATCTCGCGCGTCTCGGGGTAGTGGACGATCCACTTTTCATCATTGCAGGGCCACGGCACGTCGGCCTCGCCGGGGCTGAGCGGAGCGCCCAGCGTATGGACGGCCGGCACGAAGAAGCCGTCCTCGCCCAGCTGGTCCAGCGCATCCTTGCCCATGCGGGTCATGACCCGCATCGAGATGGCGACATAGGCGCTGTCGGTGATCTCCACGCCCAGCGCGCTGATCGGCGAGCCGATCGGCCCCATGCAGAAGGGCACGACGTACATGGTCCGGCCGCGCATGCAGCCGTCGAACAGCTTGCCCAGGCGCTCGCGCATCTCGGCCGGATCGGCCCAGTTGTTGGTCGGACCGGCGTCGGCCGGATCTTCGGAGCAGATGAAGGTGCGGCTCTCGACACGGGCGACGTCGCGCGGATCGGAGGCGGCGTAGAAGCTGTTCGGACGCTTCTCGGGGTTCAGACGCTTGAGCGTGCCGGACTCGCAGAGCTGGGCGGTCAGGGCCTCCCACTCCGCGTCGGACCCGTCGCACCAGTAGACCCGGTCGGGCTTGGTCAGGGCGGCGATCTCGCGGACCCACGCGATGAGACGCGCGTGTTTGGTGGGGGCCTGGTCAAGGCCCTCGATGGTTTCAGCACCCATCACAGACGCTCCTACAGTAGCGGGGCGTCTCGATCCCTTGCCGTCTTCCGCGGCACTGGGGACCGACCCCTTGCGCGGGAGTCTGCCTAGCCCGCCGCACGGCCCCGGGGCAAGCCGAAAGGGGCTCCGCGGTCTGACGTTTCGTTACAGAGGCTTAGCGTGACGGCAGCTGACGCAGGGAGAGCGCGATCGAGGGGCCTGCCTCTCAGCCGTTATGGCCTGACTTGGTCGGGCCACCCATGAACGCAGGCGATGCCGTGCGTCCTTCGACACGCCGCTGCGCGGCTGCTCAGGATGACATTTTTCAGGGCTTTCCACCTACGTCATGCTGAGCAGCGCTCAAAGAGCGCGTGTCGAAGCACGCAGCCGGCCTTCCGCCTCACCACGCATGAGTGGCCCGGACAAGTCCGGCCATGACGGAGGAGTGTTGGACCGCTAGGGTCCCGAAAACGCGTCGGGGGAAGCGGATGAAGTGGATCATCAGGGGTGTCGGCGCCCTGCTCGCGCTGATCGTGGTCGCCGCGACCACGGTCCTGCTCATGGACGTCCCCCATCGGCCGAAGCGCACCGACACCGCGCCGCTGCTCGCGAAGGCCGAGCGGTACGACGTCCGCATCCGGCGCGACCGCTGGGGCGTGCCCCACATCCTCGGCCGGACCAACGCCGACGCCGCCTTCGGCCTGGCGTGGGCGCACAGCGAGGACGACTTCGCCAACATCCAGGACGTCACCCTGGCCACGCGCGGCAAGCTGGCCGCCAAGGCCGGGCCGGACGCCGCCGTGCCGGACTACCTCGTCAGCCTGCTGGGCGTGTGGGAGACGGTCGACGCGCAGTACGAGACCGCCCTCCCCGCCGATGTCCGTGCAGTGCTCGAGGCCTATGCGGACGGCGTGAACGCCTATGCCGCCGCCCATCCCGACGAGGTCGCGCCCGGCCTGCTGCCGGTCAGCGGCCGCGACATCGCCGCCGGCTTCGTCTTCAAGACGCCGTTCTTCTACGGCCTCGACGGCGAGCTGCGGCGGCTGAACGAGCTGCCGCCGGACCCGCTCCCCAAGGGCTCGAACGGGGTCGCCGTAGCCCCGGTCCGGTCCGACGACGGCGCCACGCGGCTGCTGGTCAATTCCCACCAGCCCTACGAAGGCGTTGTCGCCTGGTACGAGGCGGTGGTGCAGAGCGGCGAGGGCTGGCACGTCGCCGGCGGCTTCTTCCCTGGCTCGCCGTTCCTGCTGCACGGCCACAACGCCGACCTCGGCTGGGCCAACACGGTCAACAACCCCGACCTCGTCGACATCTACCGCCTGACCCTGAATCCGGCGAACCCGAACCAGTACCGCCTCGACGGCCGCTGGCGGGATTTCGAGCGCTCTGAGGCCCGGTTGCGGGTGAAGCTCTGGGGTCCGTTCTTCTGGACCGTGAAGCGCGCGGTGCTGCGCAGCGCGCACGGCCCGGTCCTTGAAACGAAGTCCGGACACTACGCCATCCGCTACGCCGGCATCGGCGAGGCCCGTCAGCCGCTGCAGTACTGGCGGCTGAACAGGGCCTCGAACCTCGCGGAATGGAAGGCGGCGATGGCGCTGCAGGCGCTGCCGAGCATCAACTACATCTACGCCGACCGGGCCGGGAATGTCGGCTACGTCTACAACGGCCTGTTTCCCGCCCGCCGCGGGGACGTCGACTGGTCGGGCGTGCTGCCGGGCGACCGGTCGGACCTCATCTGGACCGGCTATCTGCCGTTCGATCGCGTGCCCCAGATCTGGAATCCGAAGTCCGGCCTGGTGTTCAACGCCAACAACACGCCGTTCCAGGCCACGGCGCTCGGCGACGGGCTCGACCCGAAGGCGTTCCCCGCCGCCATGGGCGTGCAGACCAACATGACCAACCGCGGCTGGCGCCTGCTGGAGACCTATGCCGCGGACAGCCGGCTCAGCGCCGCCGAGTTCCGGGCCTACAAGTACGATCTGGCCTACAGTCGGCGTTCGGACATGGTCGCCGTCCTGCGCGAGTTCGCCGCCCTGCCGGACGAGCCCGGTCTCGTCGAGGCCAAGGCGCTGCTCGCCCGCTGGGACGGACGCACCGGCCGCGACAGCCGGGCCGCGGCGCTGGCCGTCCTCGCCGCCGTCCCGGTGATCAACGGGCGCACCGGGGACGGTCCGAAGATCTCGCCCCGGCAGGCGCTGCTCGACGCCGTGGAGACGCTGAAGACGCGCTTCGGCCGCATCGACCCGACCTGGGGCGAGGTGAACCGCCTCCGGCGCGGCCCCGCCGACCTGCCCGTCGACGGCGGTCCGGACATCCTGCGGGCGGTCTACGGAACGCCGGACGACGACGGCCGCCTGAAGGGCGTGGCCGGCGACACCTTCATCATGTTCGTCAGCTGGGACCGCGAAGGCCGCCTGGCGAGCGAGAGCGTCCACCAGTTCGGCTCGAACACCACCCGGCCGGCCTCGCCGCACTATGCAGACCAGGTCGCCCTGTTCGCGGCCATGAAGACCAAGCCGGTGCTGTTCACCGAGGCGCAGCTGGCCGCGTCCGGGATCGCCGAGGACTACCGGCCGGGCGAAAGGACGCGGCGATGAAGCTCTACTGGCATCCGGTCTCGCTGATGCCTTGGCGCGTCAGGATCGCGCTGGCGGAGAAGGGGCTGGCCTGTGAGGAGGAGATCATCGACCTGCCCGGCGGCGCGAGCCGGCGCCCGGCGTTCCTGGCGCTGAACCCGTTCGGGCAGGTTCCGGTTCTCGAGGACGCGGACCTGGTGCTGGCGGAGTCGACCGCGATCCTCGAATACCTCGAGGAGATCAGGCCCGAGCCCCCGCTGATGCCGGCCGCCCCGGCCGCGCGCGCCCTGGTCCGCCAGTTCATGGGCTGGAGCAACGACACCTGGCCCTTCTCCTGGAAGCGATGGATCGCGCCCCATTCGCTCGGAATCCCGCCGGGACCGGAGACGGCGGCCCAGGGCAGGGCCGAGCTTTCCGCCCATCTGGACGTCCTCGAAGCGCGCCTGGCGGAACGGCGATGGCTCGTGGATGACTACTCGCTGGCCGACATCTGCTATGCGCCGCTGGTCGTGGTCGCCGCCCGTGCGGGGCTCGACGCCGAGATCGCCGCCCGCCCGGGCGTCAGCGCCTGGACCGGCCGCCTCGCCGAGCGGCCGGCCGTGCGGACCGGGATGGGCATGCTGCTCGGCTGAGAAAAGCCTCCCTCCACCGCGCCATGTCGCGGGGTAAGCCTGACGTCGGGTCACGGTTGCCAGGGAAATCCAGAGGCTTACCGTCCGGACCAGGAACAGGAGGACGGCGCGTGGCGGAATTCCATGAGGTGGTGATCGTCGGCGGGGGCATCGGCGGATCGGCGATGGCGGCGGCGCTCGCGGAAGCCGGCAGGGACGTTCTGCTGCTCGAGCAGACGGAGGTCTTCGAGGACCGCGTGCGCGGCGAGTGGATCGCGCCCTGGGGCGTGACCGAGACGAAGCGGCTCGGCCTCTACGACACCCTGATGGCGGCCGGCGGTCACCACATCGGCCGCCATGTCACCTATGACGAGACCCGTACGCCGCAGGAGGCCGAGAGCCGCACCCTCCCGCTCGGCATTTTCGCGCCCGAGGTCGCAGGTCCGCTGGCGATCGGCAACCCGCATCACGCCCAGACCCTGTTCGACGCCGCCACGGCGCGCGGGGCCCGCACCCTGCGCGACGCGGTCGTGACCGGCATCCGGCCCGGCGCGCAGCCGTCGGTCACCTTCGTCCATCAGGGCGTTGAGCAGACCGTCCGCTGCCGCCTGATCGTCGGGGCGGACGGTCGCATGTCGAAGGTCCGCGAGGCGGCCGCAATCCCCCTGAACCAGGACCGGCCGCACCACTGGTTCGCCGGCATGCTGGTCGACAACGCTCCCGACTGGGACCAGGACCTGCAGGCGATCGGCACCGAGGGCGACTTCGCCTTCCTCGCCTTCCCCCAGGGCGGCGACAAGGTCCGCGTCTACGGCAGCTATCCGCTGGAGCAGAAGGGCCGCTTCGCCGGTCCGGACGGACGGCGGAAGTTCCTCGACGCCTTCCGCATGGACAGCAGCCCGGCCAATGAGGCGCTCGTCGCGGGCACGCCCGCCGGCCCGGTGCTCAGCTACTTCAACAACGACACCTGGACCGACTATCAGGCGGCCGAGGGCGTGGTCCTGGTGGGCGACGCGGCGGGCTGGAATGACCCGATCTGCGGCCTCGGCCTGTCGATCACCTATCGTGACGTGCGCACGGTGCGGGACGTGCTGCTCGGCGGCGAGGACTGGTCGCCGGCCGCCTTCGCCGACTACGCCGCCGAACGGGCCGAGCGGATGCGCCGCCTGCGCTTCACCGCCGCCCTGACCTCGGCCATCGACGCGGAATTCGGCGACGAGGCCCGCGCCCGGCGCCGGAGCTACTTCGAGCGTTCCGCCGCCGACCCGAGCCTGGGCGCCCACGGCTTCGCGGTCATGGCCGGGCCGGAGACCCTGCCGGCCGAAGTGTTCACGCCGCAGCACCGCGCCCGCGTGCTCGGCGAGGCCTAGGAGGAGACGTCTGATGGACATCGAGGATTTCAACCGCCGCTGGCTGGCCGCCTGGACCGCCAAGGACGTCGAGGCCCTGATCGGCTTCTATGCGCCCGGCTGCACCTACAAGGACCCGCAGACCGCCGCCGGAATCGTCGGCCACGACGCGCTGCGCGCCTACCTCACCGGACTGTTCGCGGCCACGCCGCCGATGACCTACGAGCCGGAGACCGTGTGGGCCATCGACAACGGCTTCTGCGGCCGCTGGTACTGCACGGTCGACATGCCGGACGGCGCGAAGACCCGCATGCGCGGCTTCGACCTCGTCGAGTTCGACGGCGATCGCATCGGCTGGAACGAGGTGTACGTTCACCCGCTGCCGTGAGGCTTCGGAGTGACGGGATGAATGAGCTGACGATCTGGACCCTGGACTGGGTTCCCGAAATGCCGCGAGGCTTCGTGCGCGACCTGCGGCTGCGCTGGGCCTGCGAGGAAGCCGGCCTGCCCTATACGGTCCGGACGATCGCCTTCGACGACCGCGCGGCCAACCACCTCGACCGCCAGCCGTTCGGCCAGGTGCCCTACCTGGACGACGGCGGCCTGAAGCTGTTCGAGAGCGGCGCCGGCCTGTTGCATCTGGCGCGCAAGAGCGAAGTGCTGATGCCGCGCGATCCCGCCGGAGAAGCCGAGACGCTGCAGTGGACCATCGCCGCGCTCAACTCGGTCGAGATGGTCTCGGCGCCCTGGTGGTTTCTGGACGTGACCGGCGCGAAGGAAAACGGCCTGACGGGATGGCTGACGCAGCGCCTCGACCACATAGAGCGGGAGCTGAGCCAGCGGGAATGGTTGGCCGCCGGCCGCTTCACTGTCGCCGACCTGCTGATGGCGGATGTGCTGCGCGTCGACAGGCTCCGCGCCTTCAACGACCGCCCGGCGACCGAGGCGTATGTGACCCGCGTCACCGCCCGTCCGGCGTTCAGGAAGGCCCTCGCCGACCAGCTGGCGCATTTCGAGGCGGCGGACAAGGCGCGGGCGAAGGTCTAGCCCGCCAATCCCCACGCCATGCCCAGGTCCGCCACGAACGCCTCCCAGGCCTTGGCCTTGGCCGCTTCGTCCGGCACGCGCAGCAGGTAGGACGGATGCCAGGTCACGAGCGCCTGGGCCTGGTCGGGCAGCGGGATGGCCCGCCCCCGGTTGGCGGCGATCGGGGTCGGCTTGCCGAGCACCGCCAGCGCCGCCGTCGCCCCGAGCGCGACCACCACCCTCGGGCGCACCAGACGCCGCTCGGAATCGAGCCACCAGCGGCAGGCGCGCACCTCCCCCGCATCGGGCGTGCTGTGCATGCGTCGCTTGCCGCGCGGCTCGTGCTTGAAGTGCTTCACGGCGTTGGTGACGTAGGTCTGCTCGCGCGGAACGCCGGCCTTCGCCAGGGCCCTGTCGAACAGCTGCCCCGCCGGTCCGACGAAGGGTCTGCCGGCCAGGTCCTCCTGGTCGCCCGGCTGCTCGCCGACGAACATCAGCCGCGCCTGGGCGGCCCCCTCCCCCGGCACGCCCTGGGTCGCTTCCCGCCACAGCTCGCAGCGACGGCAGATCTGGATCCCGGCCACGACCTCATCCAGCGTCTGGGGCACGTCGTCGTAGGATCCGTCGCGCGCCAGCCGCGCCGCCGCCTTGCGGGCGCGGATCGACGGCTGGGTGGGGGCCTGCTCGACCATCTGGGTTGTTCTCGCGGAGGCGGATGCGATCAGCCCGGGAATGAGCGACGCCTCGGGAAGGTTGCGCCAGTAGGCCTTCGGCATCTCCCGGGTCATCGCCGCCACCTTCAGTCGGGCCGGATTGAAGGTCGAGGCGTAGTAGGCCTTCCAGATGTCCTCGAGCGCGTCGTCGTCGGGCGCCGCCGACGGATCGGCGCCGGGCCCGAACACGGCCGTCTCGGTGTCCCAACGCAGGGTCGCGTCGGGCGTCAGGATCGAGAACCGCATGTTGGCGAACCGCTCGATGAAGAAGGGCGCCACCCGCTCCAGGACCCGGTGCGGCGGCTCGAACCAGGCCGCGTAGCTCTCCGGCTCGACACCCTCCAGCCGGCGGAAGCGGACGAAGGCCTTCATCTTGTGCGCCGCCCGCGACACGGCCTTGGCCATGTCCATGGCCCGGGCGACCTCCGGATCGGTGACGATCCTGATCAGGTCGGGCTCGGCTTCCAGCCGCCAGAGCAGCCGGTAGAGCAGCCCGAACCGCTCTGGCGACCGGTGCAGCACGACCGATCTGGCCAGTTCGACGAACTCGCGGGACACGCGGAAGTCTCCGGACTGTCCACGGCCCTTGTCGGCGGGCTCCCCGGCGGTCCCGGTCGGCGTTCCGTCCATCAGGACCTCGTCCGGCGCGACGGTCCAGAACACCGTCTCGGGGGGCGTGGCGGTCTTGCGCAGCCGCCGCGCCGCCGCCCTCCAGCCGTCGAAGTCCGTCTCCGAAGCCAGGCGGACGACCTGCATCAGAACAGCTCCAGTTGCCGGGGGCGCTCCTTCGGCAGCAGCCCGCGCAGGCCGGCGCTGTCGGTCAGCGCCCCTGGCGACCAGCCGTCGGCGACGATGAACGGCCGCACCTTGGCCAGGCTCCGGCAGGCGCGCTTCACGTCCTCCAGGGTCAGCCGTTTGTAGCGCCGGACCGAGATCAGCCGGTCGACTCCGGTGACGCCGAGCCCGGGCACCCGCAGCAGCCGTTCGCGGTCGGCCCTGTTGACGTCGACGGGGAAGTCGCCCCGGTCGCGCAGGGCCGCGGCCAGCTTCGGATCGATGTCGAGGTCGAGCATGCCGCCGTCGAGCGCGATCTCGCCCCGCCCGAAGCCATAGACCCGCATCAGCCAGTCGGCCTGGTAGAGACGGTGTTCCCGCATCAGCGGCGGCCTCGCGGGCGGCAGCCGGCTGGAGCCGTCGGGAATGGGGCTGAAGCCCGAGTAGTAGACCCGCTTCAGGCCGTAGGAGCCGTACAGGCCGGCGCTGCGGTCGAGGATCTCGGCGTCGCTGGCCGCGTCGGCGCCGACGATCAGCTGGGTGGACTGACCGGCCGGCGCGAAGCGGCGCGGCCTCGCCTTCCGGGCCGGCTCGGCCCCGCTCTCGATCGCCAGCCGCACCCCGCCCATCGCCTTCCGGATCGTGCGGCTGTCTTTCTCGGGCGCCAGGCTCGACAGGCTCTCCTCGCGGGGCAGTTCGATGTTGATCGACACCCGGTCGGCGTAGAGTCCGGCCTCGGCGACCAGCTCCGGCGAGGCCTCGGGGATCAGCTTCAGGTGGATGTAGCCGCGGAAGTCATGCTCGAGCCGCAGCGTCCGCGCGACGCGGACCAGCGCCTCCATCGTGTAGTCGGCGCCGCGGATGATGCCCGAGGACAGGAACAGCCCCTCGATGTAGTTCCGCTTGTAGAAGCCGAGGGTCAGGTCGACGACCTCCTGCACCGAGAAGCGCGCCCGCGGCACGTTCGACGACACCCGGTTGATGCAGTAGGCGCAGTCGTAGACACAGAAGTTGGTCAGCAGGATCTTGAGCAGCGAGATGCAGCGGCCGTCCGGCGCGTAGGCGTGGCAGATGCCCATGCCGGAGTCGGTCGATCCCACGCCATTGCCGTCCAGCGATGTGCGCTTCACGGACCCCGATGAGGCGCAGGACGCATCGTACTTGGCGGCGTCGGCGAGGATTTCGAGCTTTCGTCTGAGGGTCGGGGCGGTCATGCCGCGATCCTAGATGTTCTCTTTTTGTTCTGTCCACACACTGCTGCGTGCATCTGGCGGGATCGTGATGGAACCGTCGGACAGGCGACGGGTTCCGCCGGGGTGACGCGCCTGACCATCACCCACGAGACCCGTTACAGCTACGAACGCCCGGTGGCGTTCGGGCCCCAGCGGCTGCTGCTGCGCCCGCGCGACAGCCACGCCGTCCGGGTGGTCGAGGCGTCCCTTTCGGTGTCGCCCGGCGGACAGACCCGCTGGGTGTTCGACGCCTTCGGCAACTGCGTCTGCCTGTTTACGCCCGAGGGCCTGTCGGACCATCTGACCATCGTCAGCCGGCTGGTGATCGACCGCTATCCGGCGCCGCTCGCCGACCTGCAGCCGGACAATCCGCATACCGCGATGCCGATCGTCTATCCGGTCGAGGACCGGGTCGCCCTGTCGCCGTTCATCACGCCCGCGCTCGAGGATCCCGACGGCGCCGTGTTCCGCTGGGCGGCGGGCCGCCTCGCCTCGAACCACGAGCCGGCGCTGGACTTCCTGCTGCGGCTCAACCGCGCCATCCACGACGGCTTCG
>CALKHU010000071.1 GCA_937991555.1 uncultured Caulobacter sp. | reverse complement strand
CCCGCCGCCGACGCCCCGGCCTATGCGCCGGTGCGCGAGGCGGCCGAGAAGGCGCTGGCCGCGCTGCCCGGCGTGCAGCGCGCCCAGGTCGTCCTGACCGCCGCCGCCGCCCCTGCGGCGCGTCCGGCCCGCGGCGGGCAGCTGAACCGCGACCCGAAGGCCGACGTGGGCCCCGGCCAGGCGCTGGAGCGCCCGCCGCATGTGAAGCGGGTCATCGCCGTGGCCAGCGGCAAGGGCGGGGTGGGCAAGTCGACGGTGTCGGTGAACCTCGCCTGCGCCCTGGCGGCCGAAGGCCTGAAGGTCGGCCTGGCCGACGCCGACATCTATGGTCCGTCCGCCCCGACCATGCTGGGCGTGTCGGGCAAACCGGCGTTCGCGGACGGCAAGCTGGAGCCGTTCGTCGCCCACGGGGTGAAGGTGATGTCGATCGGCTTCGTCGCCGACGACGACCAGCCGATGATCTTCCGCGGGCCCCGCGCCTCGGGCGCGGTGCGGCAGATGACGCTCGGCGTGACCTGGGCCAGCGAGGCCGAGCCGCTGGATGTGCTGGTCATCGATCTGCCCCCCGGCACCGGCGACATCCATCTCACGATCCTGCAGAGCGTTCAGCTCGACGGCGTGGTGCTGGTCTCGACGCCGCAGGAGGTGGCGCTGGTCGACGCCCGTCGCGCGGCGGCGATGTTCCGCAAGACGGAAACGCCGATCCTCGGGCTGATCGAGAACATGGCCTTCTTCGCCGATCCCTCGACCGGCGCGCCGATCCCGATCTTCGGGTCCGGCGGCGGCAAGGCCGAGGCCGCGCGTCTGGGCGTGCCGCTGCTGGCCGAAATCCCGATCGAGGTCGCGCTCCGCGAAGGCGGCGACGCGGGAACGCCGCTGGTCGCCCAGGGCGGGGACAGCGCGGCGGCGACGGCGTTCCGCCAGGCGGCGAAGGCGCTGCTCCAGCCCTAGCCCGCCGGCGTGCCTGCGGCGGCCAGAACCTCGGCGTCGTGGCCGACGAGGCCGTCGCGCACGGCCAGTTCGGCGCGGATCTGCTCGTGGCGCTCGCGGCTCAGCGAGTAGCCGCGCACGGCGAGCGCCGCCAGCAGCACGAGGCTCACCGGCGGGACCGTGTAGAGCAGCAGCAGGCCGTTCAGCGCCTCGGGCGAATTGTCGGCGCCCTGGGCGGCGTCGAAGCCGAACGCGGCCAGCAGGGGCAGGGCGATGGCGACCGCCGCGGCCGACCCGATCTTCGCCGTACTGGTGACCAGCGAGTAGAGCACGCCGATGCGGTCCTTGCCGGTTTCCAGGCGAACCTGGTCGGCGACGTCGGCGACCATCGCCCGGACGAGGAAGGCGAAGGCTGACAGGATGCCGCCGGCGATGAACATGCCCGGCGCCAGCAGCAGGAACGAGCGGGACGGCAGCAACGGCAGGATCGCCTGGCAGGCCGCGTAGAGGACCGCCGCCAGGATCAGCGACCGGTGCTTGCCGATCTTCATCGCGCTGATCGCCCAGACCGGCGCGCCGACGAGGCCGGCGACCGAGAACAGGATCAGCATCACGAAGGCCTCGGCCTCGGTGTAGCCGCGGGCCTGCTGCATGAAGAACAGGTAGAGCGGCGAGGTGATGGCCGGGCCGACCGTGAACAGCAGGTCCGCGACCAGGAGGCGGCGCATCGCCGGATGGGCGATCAGGCGGGGGAAGTCCTTCAGCGACGCCCGGTCGCCGTGAGCCACGACGCGGACCGGCTCCGGCGTCGCCACGGTCACGATGAAGGTGGTGACCGGCACGGTGACGAGGACGATGACCCCCATCATGTGGACGGCCTCGGCCCCCTCCTTGCCCATCAGGATGGGCAGCAACAGGGCCGCCACGCCGCCGAGCGTTCCGGTCACCGCGCCGAAGGCGTAGACCTTCGACCGCTCGTCATAGTCGGTGGCCAGCACCGCGCCCCAAGCGATCTGCGACAGCACCAGGATCGAGAAGCCGAGGTACATGACCACCAGCCACAGGAAGAGGTAGGCCTCGCTGACCCCCGGCGGTGCGAAGAAAAGCATCCAGGTCCCGACCATCAGCAGCGGGGCCGAGACGATCAGCCAGAGCCGGTAGCGGCCGAGGCGCGTGCGCGTTCGGTCCATCATCATGCCGACCGCAGGGTCGATGAAGATGTCGAGGAACTTCACAGCCCCGAAGATCAGGCCGACCGCGGTCAGCGACAGGCCGAGCAGGCCGGCGTAGTGCTTGGGAAGGTTGACGAGCAGCGGCGTCGACAGCGCGCCGACCGGAACCGTGGCCAGGGAAAAGGCCAGGATGGTGTGCATCGGTATCCGGCGCGGCGGCGCGGCCTCGGTCATCGGCGATTCCCCCTTCGTCTCTGGCGGACGTGGCGGGAGCATCCGCGTGTGCCGCTGGGGAAGCGCAAATGAAAAAGGGGATACGCACGGTCGTGCGCATCCCCTCTTCAAGATGGGCGGGACACGCACTGAAGCGCATGTCCCGGTTCGATCAGCCGCCGGCCATCTTGCGGAAGAACTTCTGACCCTGTTCGCCGCCGGCGAAGTAGGCCTTCTGGCCGGCCTCATCGGTGATCTTCGACCAGTTGTCGCGGATCTCCTCGACCGACAGGCCGCCCTCGCCGAGGTACACGCCCTCGGTCTCGATGATGCGCGACAGCGCGAACACGCCCGCGCCGGCGGTCAGGATGGCGCCCGTGGGGGCTTCGTCCGAGGCCAGGTAGACGACGCCCGGGGTGACGTACTCGGGCTTCAGCTTGGCCAGCACCTCAGGCGGCATCAGGCCTTCGGTCATGCGGGTCGCGGCGACCGGGCTGATGGCGTTGATGTGGACGTTGTTCTTCTGGCCCTCGAGCTTGATGGTGTTCATGAAGCCGATGATGCCGAGCTTGGCCGCGCCGTAGTTCGACTGGCCGAAGTTGCCGTACAGGCCCGACGAGGAGGTGGTGACGACGATCCGGCCGTAGTTCTGGGCCTTCATGATCTCCCAGACCGCCTTGGTCGGCTTCACGGTGCCCATCAGGTGAACGTTCAGGACCAGCTCGAAGTCCTCGATGGTCATCTTCGAGAACGACTTGTCGCGCAGGATGCCGGCGTTGGCGATCAGGACATCGATGCGGCCCCAGGCGTCCATCGCGTCCTTGATCATCTTCTCGACGCCGGCGTCGTCGGTGACCGAGCTGCCGTTGGCGATGGCTTCGCCGCCCATGGCCTTGATCTCGGCGACGACGGCGTCGGCCGCGGCCGAGCTGCCGCCCGAGCCGTCCATCGAGCCGCCGAGATCGTTGACCACGACCTTGGCGCCGCGGCGGGCGAGTTCCAGGGCGTGCTGCTTGCCCAGACCGCCGCCGGCGCCGGTGACGATCGCGACTTTCCCGTCGAAGCGGATGTCCGCCATGTGCGTGTTCCCCTTGCGTGGGGCGTCCGGCTGGCCCGAACGCCCGTTTCGATATCGCGCGCGTTTTGCGGCGCAGCAGGGGAGGCGTCAAGCGCGACGCAACGGCAGGGCGGGGCTCCCGCTACTTCGTCTGCGGCCCGGCCGGCTTCGGCGCGGGACGCACGGCCCCGGCCTGGAAGCCGGGCTTCATGAACTTCACCAGCACCCGTTGGCCGATCAGCAGCGGCGCGTCGGTGGCCGAGACCACGACTTCCACCACGCGCTCGTCGCTGCGCTGGGTCGGATCGTCGGAGGCCAGCTTGCGGGCCCCGAACACGGCCGCGCGGCGCAGGACGCGGCCGACATAGGTCTTGCCCGGATCGGACTCCGGCTGGATCTCGACCTCCTGGCCGTCGCGCACGTTGGGAATGTCCGCCTCGACGATTTCGGCGCGGACGATGCGGGCCGTGTTGGGCTCCAGGTCGAACATGGTCGAGACGTTGAGGGTCGAGGCGCCGGCGCCGGGATTGGCGTAGCGGCGGGCGATGCGGCCGTCGGTGGGCGCGCGGATCACCGTCAGCTCCTGGGCGTACTCGGCCTCGCGCAGGGCGGCCTGATAGGTGGCGATGGTCGCGCGCTGGGCGGCGATCTGGGCCTCCCAGTCACGGATCTGGTCGCGCTGCTGGTCGAGCCGCTGGCGGGCCACGAAGTTGCTGTCGATCAGGCCTTCGAGGCGGCGATACTCGCGACGTGCGGCGTCCAGCTTGACCTGCATGACGGTCACCTGGGCCTGCGCCTGGGCGACGGTGGCGCGGGCGCGCTCGACCGCGAGACGGGCCTCGTCATCTTCCTGGCGGGCGAGGATCTGGCCGGCGGTCACCCGGTCGCCTTCCTGCACGTAGACGGCGCGCACCACGCCGCCGCGACGGGCCGCCACCTGGATCATGCCGCCCTCGACGTCGGCCTTGCCGTTGGCGATCGCGGCATAGGGGCTGGGCGCCTGCTGGGCGGCGGCGGCCTCGACCTTCTTCTTCTTCGTCTCGGCCTGGCCCTTCATGAACAGGCCGCCGCCGACGATGACGACGGCGAGAACGGCGACGATCCAGAACCAGCGGCTGCGCAGAAAGCCGAACATTTGGGTTTCCCTCAGAAAATCAGTGCGTGAGCGGGGCCGGATCGGCGTCCGGCGTGCGCCGCTCGTCGCTCAGGATGCGGCCGTCCTCGATCTTGATGACGCGGTCGGCGTAGGCTTCCAGGCGTGGGTCGTGGGTGACGCAGATCACCGCCGCGCCGTGTTCGGTGGCGGCCCTGCGCAGCAGGCGGATGACGACCTGGCCGTTCTCGCCGTCGAGCGCGGACGTCGGCTCGTCGGCGAAGATCAGGTCGGGGTTCTTGGCCAGGGCGCGGGCGATGGCGACGCGCTGCTTCTCGCCGCCCGACAGCTCGGATGGCCGCTGGTTCATCTTCGGCGTCAGGCCGACCTCCTCGAGCGCCGTGCGCGCGCGGCGGTCCGCCTCCGCCTTCGGGACCCCCTGGTAATGGAGGGCGGTCATCACCTGCTGTCTCGCGGTCAGCGCCGGAAACAGGTTGAAGCCCTGGAAGATGAAGCCGCAGTGGTCGAGGCGGAACCGGTCGATCCGGCCCGGCGACCATTTCCACAGATCCTTCGCCTCCAGCGCCTGGACCGTTCCTTCCTCGGGCTTCAGCAGGCCTGACAGCGCGGCGACCAGCGTCGACTTGCCGGAGCCGGAGGGGCCCATGACCATGGTCACGTCGCCATGCCGGGCGTCGAAGTCGATGCCCTTGAGCACCTCGACGAAGGTGCGGCCGGTCTTGAACCGCTTGACCAGGCCCTTGGCCGTGATCGCGGTGGCGCCGAGGGTGTGTCCGTTCTTCGTGCTCATCGCAGCAGGTCCGCGGGTTGGCTCTTCTTGAGCACGCCCAGCGACAGCAGGCCGGACAGCATGGCGATCGCGAGCAGGAAGATGCTGATGGTGATGATGACCGGGGCCGGGAAGGCCATCGGCAGGCCGCCCATGCCGGCCAGCATGCTGACGATCCAGGTCAGGAGGCCGGCGAAGATCACGCCGGCGACGCCGACCCAGAAGCTCAGCTCCATGACGATCATCCGCAGGCATCCCATCGAGACGCCGAGCGCCCGCAGGGAGGCGAACTCCTTGATGTTGGCCATGATCGCCCCGCGCAGCGTCTGCCAGGTGATGGCGACGCCGATGACGGCGCCCATGATCATCGCGAAGATCAGGATGATGCTGATGAACTGCTCCTTGAACATCGCGCTCTGGTTGGCGTCGGCGAGCTGCTGGCGGGTCCAGGCCTTGAAGGCGCCCTTGCCGGCGGCGTTGAGCTGGGCGGCGACAACCTCGGCGCGCGAGGGATCCGCCAGCTTGACCATCAGCGGACCGACGCGCTGGCCGGTGTCCGCCTCGCCCAGCATGCGCAGGGTGTCGCGCGACATGACCAGGGTGGCCTGCATCATGTTCGGGTAGCCCTTGGTGACCGCCGCGATGGTGATGGTCTTGCCGTTGTAGACCGCCTTGTCGCCGACCTTCACGCCCAGGCGGGGCAGGGCCGTCTCGTCCACCGCCACGGCATAGGGCTGGCGCAGCGTCTCGATCAGCTGGTCGGAGTAGTCGGTCGGGACGGTGACGTAACCGGGGATCGGGTCGATCACCGTGACGTTGACGAACTCCATCTTCCGGTCCTTGGGCGCCTTCGTCGGGTCGGCGGGACCATTGCCTTCGGGCTGGGCCATGTTCTGGAAGCGCCCGCCGGAGCCGTCCAGCGGCGCGACCTGGACCACTTCCGGGTGGCGGTAGACGGTACCGATCAGACGGCGCGGCAGGCCCGACGGACCGCCGTTGAACAGCGCCGTGGCGCCCGGCCCGAGCACCATGACGTCGGCGCGGGCGCGGTCGATCTGGGCCGTGAACGCCTTGCCGATGCCCATGAACATGCCGACGAACGCCAGGACCAGCAGCCCCGAGAAGGCGAGCGCGACCACCGCCGCCATGTAGCGGCGCCACTCGTAGATCAGCGTGGCCAAGGCCAGCGACATGCCGCGACAACTCCCCCGGGAAGGCCGGAATATCCGTGTTCCGCTTCTGGACGGCGGCCACGCCCGGGCCAAGTTAAATCGGGGTAAGGCCCTGCGCGAGACTGGCCAACCGGGACGTCCGCGCGCTAAGGCCGCTGATAGTCAGGTACGATTGTGTCCCAGTCAGAGGCTTTTCGATGAATCGCGTTCCCGTGGCGGCCGCCCTCGCCGGCGTCTCCGCGCTTACCCTCGCCACCGCGGCCCGCGCCGACGAAGGCATGTGGACCTTTGAAAACTTTCCCGCCGCGCGTGTGAAACAGGCCTACGGCGTCGACGTCGACGGGGCCTGGCTGGACAGGATGCGCGCCGCGTCCGTCCGGATTCCGGGCTGCTCGGCCTCGTTCGTATCCGCAGGCGGTCTGGTGCTGACCAACAATCACTGCGTCACGGACTGCCTGGTGCAGCTGTCGAGCGCCGAGGCCGATCACCTGAAAGACGGTTTCCTCACTGCGAAGCGCGAGGAAGAGCGCCAGTGCGCCGGCATGTGGGCGGAGGTGCTGGTCTCGGCGACCGACGTCACTGACCAGGTCCGCGCCGCTGTGGAGGGCAAGACCGGAGCCCAGTTCAGCGCCGCCCGCGATAGCGCCATCACCGCGGCCGAGGGCGCGGCCTGCAAGGGCGCGACCGGCTTCCGCTGCCAGGTGACCAGCCTGTACCGCGGGGGCAAGTACGTGCTCTACCGCTACCAGCGCTACACCGATGTGCGGATGGTGTTCGCGCCGGAATTCGCCACGGCCTTCTTCGGCGGCGACCCGGACAACTTCAACTTCCCCCGCTACGACATGGATTCGGCCTTCCTGCGCGTCTACGAGGGCGGCAAGCCGGCCAAGACCCCGAATTTCCTCAAGTGGAACGCCGCGGCGCCGAAGGCCGGGGAAGCGACCTTCGTGTCGGGCAACCCGGGGTCGACCGAGCGGCTGCTGACCGTTTCGCAGCTGGAGACCTATCGCGACCTTGCCATTCCTGTCGGTCAGCTGCAGCGCGCCGAGCTGCGCGGCCGGCTGATCGAGTATGGCCGGCGAGGACCGGAGGCGAAGCGCCTGGTCGCCGAGCCGATCTTCGGCCTCGAGAACGGCTACAAGGTCTTCTTCGGCCGCCAGTTCGCGCTGAACGACAAGGCCTTCCTCGATGTGAAGCGGGGCCAGGAAGCCGAGCTCCGCGCGAAGGTCGCAGCGGATCCCAAACTGGCCGCCGAGATCGGCGATCCGTGGAGCGAGATCGCCACGGCCCAGCAGGCCTACGCCACGAACTACCTGCGCTACCGCCAGCTTGAGGCCGAGGCCGGCCGCGGCTCGCTGCTGTTCGGGTGGGCCCGCACCCTGGTTCGCGCCGCCGCCGAGCGCGAGAAGGCGAGCGCAGACCGGCTGCCGGAGTTCTCCGACGCCCGCCTGGCGATCGTGCAGCGCGGCCTGCTGACCGCCCGCGCCGTCGAGACCCCGCTGGAGCAGCTCTACCTGGAGCACTGGCTGCTCAAGAGCCGTGAGTACCTCGCCGCCTGGCCGGCCGAACAATCGGCGCTGCTCGGCCGCGAAAGCCCTGAAGGCCTGTCGGCGCGCCTGGTGGCCGGCACCCGGCTGGGCGACCCGGCTGTCCGCAAGGCGCTGTGGGACGGCGGCCTGGCGGCCATCAAGGCCTCCGACGATCCGCTGATCCAGTACGTGCTGGCGATGGACGACGAGGCCCGCGCGATCCGTGCGGCGTGGGAAGCCGAGGTGAGCGGCCCGACCGAGCGCGCCGCCGAGCGGATCGCCCGCGCCCGCTTCGCCGTCTACGGCGACAGCATCTATCCGGACGCCACCTTCACGCTGCGCCTGTCCTACGGTGCAGTGGCCGGCTGGACGCACCGGGGAACCGAGGTCGCCCCGTTCACCACCATCGGCGGCACGTTCGACCGGGCGACCGGCGAGGCGCCGTACGCCCTGGCTCCGAGCTGGATCGCGGCGAAGGACAAGCTGAACAAGGACGTCGTCTACAACTTCACCACCACCAACGACATCATCGGCGGCAATTCCGGCTCGCCCGTGGTCAACGCGAAGGGCGAAGTCATCGGCGCGGCCTTCGACGGCAACATCCACAGTCTCGGCGGCGCCTACGGCTACGACGGAACGATCAACCGCACCGTCGTTGTGTCGACCGCGGCCATCACCGAGGCGCTCAGGGTCGTCTATGGCCGCGACGCCCTGGTCAGGGAGTTGCTGGCGGGCAAGTAACGGCGCCGGCGTGAGCGGCGAGGGCGGGGCGATCCCGCCCTTGCGTTGCGCCCGGCTTCCGTAGTCAATCGCCAGGGGCGCGCGCGGGGAGCCGCGCCGAGGGGTGACGATGTTCCGGCTGGAAAATGCACAGAGCCTGGTCGGGATCGCCCTGACCCTCGCGGTCTGCTGGCTGTTCTCGGAGAACCGGTCCCGCTTCCCGTGGCGGCTGGCGCTGGGGTCGCTGGCCGTCCAGGTCGGCCTTATCCTGCTGCTCTTCGGGCTGCCGGCGGCGCGCGGCGTCGTGGCCGGGATCAGCGGCGCCGTGGACGGGCTCGCCGCCGCCACGGCGCAGGGGACGCAGTTCGTGTTCGGCTACCTGGGCGGCGGGGCCCAGCCCTATGCGGTAGCCAATCCGCAGAGCCTGTTCGTCTTCGCCTTCCAGGTGCTGCCGCTGATCCTGGTGATCTCGGCCCTGTCGGCCCTGCTCTGGCACTGGGGCGTGCTGAAGCTGATCATCCGCGGCTTCGGCTTCCTGTTCGAGAAGACCATGGGCATGGGGGGCGCCTCGGCCACGGCGACGGCCGCCAACATCTTCGTCGGCATGGTCGAGACGCCGATCATCATCCGCGCCTACCTCGACAAGCTGACCCGGTCCGAGCTGTTCCTGATGATGGTCGTCGGCCTGGCGACCGTGGCTGGCTCGACCATGGTCGCCTACGCCACCCTGCTGAAGGACGTTCTGCCCAACGCCGCCGCCCACGTGCTGGTGGCCTCGGTGGTTTCGGCCCCGGCAGGCGTGCTGCTGGCCCGCCTGATGATCCCTGAGAAAGCGGGCGAAGGCGGGGTCAACGTCGACTACACCTCGCTGCTGAAATACGAGAGCTCGATCGACGCCATCTCCAAGGGCGTGGCCGACGGCCTGATGGTGGTGCTGAACATCTCCGCCATCCTGATCGTGTTCGTGGCCTTCGTGGCCATCGGCAACGCGCTGCTGGGCCTGGCGCCCGACATCGGCGGCGCACCGGTGACCATCGAGCGCGTGCTGGGCGTGATCTTCGCGCCGCTCGCCTGGACGCTGGGCATCGACTGGTCCGAGGCGGGCAAGGCCGGCTACCTGCTCGGCGTGAAGCTGATGCTGACCGAGTTCATCGCCTTCATCCAGCTCGGCGGGATACCGGCGGACGAGATGACAGAGCGGACCCGGATGATCATGACCTACGCCCTTTGCGGCTTCGCCAACGTCGGTTCGGTCGGGATCACTGTCTCAGGCATGGGCGTGCTGATGCCCGAGCGTCGTGGCGAGATCATCGGCATGGTCTGGAAGGCCCTGCTGGCCGGGTTCCTCGCCACCTGCATGACCGCCGCCGTGGTCGGCGCCATGCCACGCGAGCTGTTCGGCATCGCCGGCTGACCACAACAGACAGAAGGGACGATCGCAATGAAGGTCTACGACAGCTTCCGGGCGCCGAACCCGCGGAGGGTGCGCTGGTTCCTGGCCGAGAAGGGCGTCGAGGACCAGGTCGAGATCGTCAACCTCGACGTCTTCAAGGGCGAGCACCGCCAGCCCGACTATCTCGCCAGGGCGGGCCTGCCGAACGTGCCGGCGCTGGAAATGGACGACGGCACGACGATCACCGAGTCGGTCGCCATCTGCCGCTACCTCGAGAGCGTCTTCCCCGAACCGAACATGTTCGGGCGCGATCCGAAGGAGACGGCCGTGATCGAGATGTGGACGCGGCGGGCCGAGATGATGCTGGCCACGCCGCTGATGCTGACCGTGCGCCACAGCCATCCGGCCCTGGCCGCGCTGGAGAAGCAGATCCCCGAGATCGCCGAAAGCAACCGCGCCGCTGCGACACGGGCCCTGAAGTTCTTCGACCGCCGCCTGGCGGAGAGCCCGTTCCTGGCCGCCGACCGGCTGACCATCGCCGACATCCTGGTCGCCACCTCGATCGACTTCTCACGGATGGCTAAGTTCGCCGTGCCCGACGAGATGGAGAACGTGAAGCGCTGGTACGCGGCCATGATGGCCCGCCCGGCGGCCGGCGCGGGGCAGACGGCGGCGGCCTGACCCTGCTCAGCCGAACCGGTGCTCGCCACGCTCGTGGACGATGTTGGCCCGGCCGACGATCAGGTCGTCGACACTTCCGATCCGCGCCGCGTCCTTGCCCGCATAGGGCAGGGAATGCAGCACGTAGCGCATGGCGTTGAGGCGCGCGCGCTTCTTGTCGTCCGACTTGATCACCGTCCAGGGCGAATCCGCGGTGTCGGTGTGGAAGAACATCGCCTCCTTGGCGCGGGTGTACGCATCCCACTTGTCGAGCGAGGCGAGGTCGACCGGCGACAGCTTCCACTGCTTGAGCGGGTGGACCTTGCGCTCCTTGAAGCGGCGGCGCTGCTCGTCGCGGCTGACCGAGAACCAGAACTTGATCAGGTGGATGCCGCTGCGCGTGAGGTTGCGTTCGAACTCCGGCGCCTGGCGCAGGAACTCCTGGTACTCATCATCCGAGCAGAACCCCATGACGCGCTCGACGCCGGCGCGGTTGTACCAGCTGCGGTCGAACAGGACGATCTCGCCGGTCGTCGGCAGGTGTTCGACGTAGCGCTGGAAGTACCACTGGCCGCGCTCGACCTCGCTCGGCTTCTCCAGCGCCACCACCCGCGCGCCGCGCGGGTTGAGATGTTCCATGAAGCGCTTGATCGCGCCGCCCTTGCCGGCGGCGTCGCGGCCCTCGAACAGGATGATCACCCGCTGGCGGGAGTCCTTGACCCAGGCCTGCAGCTTCAGCAGCTCGGTCTGCAGCACGAACTTCTGCTGCTCGTAGTCGCGCCGCAGCATCTTGTAGCGGTAGGGATAGCCGCCGGCGCGCCAGTCGGGCGCCAGTTCGTCGGCGGCATGCTTCGGCGTGCGGGGCGCCTTGGGCATGCCGAGCGACTGGCGGAGGACCGCCGCGTCGTCCGGCGAGGCTCCGGCGATCAGCGCCTCGACGCCTGCCGGGTCGTCGGCCACCGAGCGGACTGCGGCGAGCTCGGACTCCTGCACCGCCTCGGTGCGGGCTTCGGCCAGTCCGGCCTCGATCTCGGCCTGGGTCTCGTGCTCGGGCATGCCTGTCCTCCGTGGCCGGAGCGTCCGGCCGTCGGCGCCAAGCTATGGGCGGGCGCGAGGCGGCGACATGACGTGGATCAACCCGGCGGGCCCCGCCGGGCGTGGCGTCAGGCGATGCTGTAGGCGCCGGGCGCAAGCGCGACCATCCACACGGCGGCGGCCAGGCTTCCGGACGCGAACAGCAGGATCACAAGGTTCTTCACGGTCATACCTCTCGTTCAGGGAACGTGGGTATGGCGAGGCGGACCCGCAAGCGCGACTTAACCTTTGTCCACCTGGGTTAAATCGCGGTCATGTCCGCGCCCGGCGCGTCACAGCCGGCGGCCGACCTTCTTGATCACGCCCGAGAAGGACATCATCGGATTGTCGCCCGTAAAGATCAGGCCGCGCACGAAGATGGTCGACTTGCCGGCCTTCAGCACCTCGCCGGTGCATTCGACGAGGTCGCCCTCGTGGGCCGGGCCGATGTATTCGCCGCCGAGGGTCAGGGTCACGCCGTGCTGCTCGCGCAGCTCCTTGCTGGCGATCGAGAACAGCGCGAAGTCGGCGAAGGTCATCATGCAGCCGCCGTGCATGAAACCGCCGCCGTTCATGTGCTTGCGCTCGGCGCGGAAGGCGCAGCGCACCGTGCCGTCCGGCTCGTCGCGCCAGTAGAAGGGCCCCGACTGGGTCTCGAACGGGTCGCCCTGCCAGTACCGCCAGCCGGCCCATTCGCCCTCGGTGATCGTCGTCGGGCCGTGGGGGTTCTCGTTGCCGCCGTCCATGTCTGCTCCCCTGCTTGCCGAGGGCTGATAGGCGGCGGGCGGCCCGGTCGCAAGCGGGGAGGGGATGTCCGGGCGCAGGCTCCGGTTGAGCGATCGCTGTTCAGTATGGCAGGCGTGCGTCATGTCGCTGATTTCTGGACGTTTTCCCCAGGGGAGCGTCCATGGTTAGCCTCTGGTTAGCGATCTGCGGCGACTGTGCACTGAACAACGGAGGTCGCCGGATGGGTGTGCACAGTCAGGGCTCGATGGCGCTGGAAGCCAGCATGGCGGCGACGCTCGACGTCCTCGCCTGGGAGATCGAGCTCGCCGGCGCGCGGTGCATCTTCCTCGACAAGGTCATCGGCCAGACCATGCAGTCGCTGCCCGTCGAGCAGCAGGGCATGCTGATCGAGGGGCTGCACGCGGTCGATCTGCTGAGCCAGCACCTGACCAACCTGTCCGCCTTCGCGCGCGCCATGAGCGCTGATGCGCCGGACGAGGTGACGGCGCCCGTCGGCCGGGCGATCGGAGACATCACCCTGGGCGCGCTGGCGGACCGGATGGCGACCGCCTTCGGCGCGGAGGAAGCGGCCGCCGTGGTCGATTCCGGCGACGTCGACCTGTTCTGAAGCGGCCGGCAGGGGGGAGTCCGCTTCATGAGCTTTGAAACGCGCAGCCAGAAGGTCATGATCGCCGAGAACGACCGGGCGGTGGCCGAGATGCTGCAGATCCGCCTCGACGTGGCCGGCTATCACACCATGGCCTGCCGCAACGGCGTCCAGACCATGGAAATCCTGTCGGCGATGCGGCCCGACGTGCTGATTCTCGATCTCGGCATGCCGGACATGGACGGCTGGGCCATCCTCCAGGCGCTGAACAACCGCTTCGGCAAGCCGCCGTTTCCGGTGCTGGTCATGGGCCGGCGACTGGGCGTCGAGGACGTGAGGCGGGCCGTCACGATGGGCGCGCGGGACTGCCTGGCCAAGCCGTTCAGCGGCGCGGAGATCGTCGACCGGGTCGAGCGCCTGCTGCGCCGCCCCGCGCCGGTGGCGACCGCCGTCGCCGCCGCGCGACAGCTGGCCGCCGTCGAGAGCCGCTTCTAGCGCGGCGCGCGCCGCGCTATCAGGCGGTTCCCGCTTCCGGAGCCGCGCCGTGACCTCGCCCATCGAAGACGCCATCCTCGACCTGCTCGGCAAGGCGCCGGCCGGCAAGAGCATCGATCCGGCCGAGGTCGCCAAGACGCTGCAGCCCGAGCGCTGGCAGCGGATCCTGCCGCAGGTGCGCGCCACGGCGGTCGGCATGGCCCGGCAGGGCAAGCTCGTCATCACGCGCC
>CALKHU010000070.1 GCA_937991555.1 uncultured Caulobacter sp. | reverse complement strand
CGGCAGGTAGATCGGGCTCTCGGCGAGCGTGCAGCTGTCGGCGGCCGGCGCATCGGCCACGGGGACGGCGCGGTAGTCGTCGGCGTAGGCGTCGCGATAGGACTCGTCGTAGGCGCGCTGCTCGTAGCCGTAGTAGCCGGGCTCCTGATAGCCGCGGTAGCCGTCGTGGTAGGCGCTGGCGGGGCCGCGGTAGTCCGGGCTGGACGGATCATAGGGCGTCGCGCAGGCGGCGCCGGCCTTGCCGACGTTGGCCCCGACCACCGCGCCGAGGAGACCGCCGAGCACGGCGCCTTCGGTCTTGGCGCCGCGGCCGGCGATGCTGGAGCCGGCGAGGGCGCCGAGGCCGCCGCCGATGAGCGCGCCGCCGGTGCCCCGCTGGACCTGGTCCCGCCGGCACGGGTCGTAGTAGCCGGCCTGGGCGTAGGCGCCGCCGGCGCCGTAGGCCGGCGGCGTCTGGGCCGACGCGGCCGACGGAACGGCGAGGGCGCCGGCGACCATCGAAACGGCGGCCAGGCCGACGGCGCTGCGGGTCAGGGTCTTGCGGATCATGAGCTTTGCTCTCCTTGAGCTCGATGGGCGCAGGCGAGGGGCCCGGCGCCGGGGCTTAGCCCCGGCCGCTCGGCCGCCATTCGCCGTTGCGGTTGCGGCAGACTTCGAAACCGTGCCAGCGGCCGCCGTAGTACTCCTGCACCCAGCGACAGTTGTCGCGGCGGTAGGTGATACGCTTCGGATAGCTGGCGCAACGGAAGTTCTTCTTGGCGATCTGGTTGCCGGCGACCGCGCCGACCACGCCGCCGAGCACGGCTCCCTCGGTCTTGGCGCCCTTGCCGGCGACGGCGGCGCCGAGGGTCCCGCCGATCAGGCCGCCGGCGATCGTGCCGCGGTTGCCGGCCTGGGAGCGCTCATATTTGCAGACGTCGCCGCGGCCGTAGTAGCGCGACGACTGCGCGCTCGCGAGGCTCGGGACCGCGAAGGCCGGGGCGGCGATCGCGAGGGCGGCGGTCAGAGAGAGGATGGTGCGCATGACGCGACTCCTTCTTCCTTCAGGCGAGTGTCCTCGCCGTCTGTGTTTTGAAGATGGCGGAGGCTTCCTGAACGCTCGTTGAGCGCGCCGTTCATCTTCGTTCATCCGGCGTTAACGGCGCCGGCGGGCTTGTCGCCCGATAATGAAAGCCGGAGCGCCAAGGTTCCCCGGGGCCGGTCCCTGTGCATGGCCCCGGGACAAGCGCGGGCAACTCCTCTAGTGGAGGCGCGATGGGGTCGTGGCGCGGGTCTTCGCCGCCTCGGCCCCCGTCCGGAGAGCAGGTTGGCGGATACGATCGACATTGAGGTGACACGCGTCGGATCGCAGGGCGACGGCCTGGCGACCAGCCCGGCGGGCGGGCCGCTGTTCGCGCCGCTGACGCTGCCCGGCGACCGTGTCCGGGTGCGCGTGGAGGGCCAGAGGGCCGAGGTCGTCGAACTCCTCGCGCCCGGTCCTGACCGCGTCCAGCCGCCCTGTCCGCACTTCGGCGCCTGCGGCGGCTGCGCGCTGCAGCACTGGGCCGACGCGCCCTACCTGGCCTGGAAGGCCGAGCAGGTGCGTCTGGCGCTGGCGAAGGAGCGCATCGCCACCGAGATCCTGCCCACCTTCGCCTCGCCGCCGGGCACGCGTCGGCGGCTGGCGCTTCACGCCCGCCGGGGCGGCAAGGGCGGCGTCCGGCTGGGCTTCAAGGAACGTCGCAGCTGGTCGCTGGTCGAGATCGGGGTCTGTCCCATCTCCGATCCCAGGCTTGTCGCCGCCCTGCCGGCCCTGAAGGCGCTGGCGGCGCCGTTCCTGGAACATCCGAAGTCGGCGCCGACGCTGCATGTGACCTGGACCGGCGCCGGCCTCGACGTCGACGTCACCGGCGTCGAGCGCAAGAGCGGCGGGCTGTCCGCCGACGCCCGCATGCGCGCCGCCGAGGCCGCCTCGGCGGGCGATATGGCGCGCGTCACCCTGGCGGGCGAGACCGTCTACGGCGCGCGCCAGCCGGTCGTGAAGCTCGGCGACGCCGTCGTCGCCCTGCCGCCCGGGGCGTTTCTCCAGGCCGTGCCCTTGGCCGAGGCGGCCATGGCCCGCGTCGCCTGCGACGCCGTGGCGGGCGCGAAGGCGATCGCCGACCTCTACTGCGGGGTCGGCACCTTCACCTTCCGGCTGGCGAAGCTGGCCCCCGTGCTGGCCGCTGACGCCGCCGCGCCCGCCGTCGCGGCCCTGAGGGCGGCGATCGCCACAGCACCGGGCCTCAAGCCGATCACCGCCGAGGCGCGCGACCTGTCACGACGGCCGTTGCTGGCGTCCGAGCTGGCGAAGATCGACGCGGTCGTCTTCGACCCGCCCCGTGCCGGCGCCCTGGAGCAGACACGGGAGATCGCCGCCAGCAAGGCGTCCCGAGTCGTCGGCGTCTCCTGCAATCCGACGACCTTCGCCCGCGACGCCGGCGTACTGATCGACGCCGGGTTCAGGCTGGAGAAGGTGCTGCCGGTCGACCAGTTCCTGTGGTCGCCCCATGTCGAGCTGGTCGGGGTGTTCTCGCGCTGACAGTCAGGGCCAGGCCGGCGTGTAGCCGCTGGCCCTGGCCGCCTCGATCGCCGACTTGAGGTCCGGACGGGTCCAGCCGGCGGAGGTGTTGACGAGCCTGTCCTGGCAGACATTGGCCAGGATCGCGGCGCCGATCGATCCGGCCGGCGCATCGTTCGTCCGCGATGACCCGGGAACCATGGGGGCCAGGCTCATGTCGCTGTTCACCGGCTGCTGGCCGGCATCCTCGAACTTGTTCATGTCGCAGTAGAGCCGCAGGGTGGCGACTGACGGAGGACGGCCCTTCACGATCCACAGCGTCCTGGCGGTGCGGACGGCGCCATAGCGCTCGATCGAGCCGCGATCGACCATCACCATGATGTTCGGACTGGCGTCGATCGCCATCCAGGGCGCGGCCAGGGCCGGGGTGGCGCTGGCGGCGAGGTAGGCGGCGGCCAGCGCGATCTTGGCGTTCATGGTCTGAAGCTCCCGACGATGTCCCCCCTGCTTCCCATGCGACACGAGCGCTCCGCGAGCCCCGAAAGGGGGTGTCAGTCGAACAGGCTCATCTGGTCGCCCGGCTTCGGCGGCGGGCGGAACGCCTGCAAGTCCAGGGTCCGGCGCGGCTGGTCGAGGCCGTAGCGCGCCCGGGCGGCGGCGAAGCGACGGGATATCAGCTGGGCGACCGGCCCCTGGCCCCGCTGGCGCTCGCCCCATTCGGAGACGTAGTCCTTGCCGCCTCGGGTCTGCCGGATCAGCGACATCACCCGGGCCGCGCGGTCGGGGTGGTCGGACGCCAGCCACTGCTGGAACAGCTCGCTGATCTCCAGCGGCAGGCGCACGAGCACGTACCCCGCCCCGGTCGCGCCGGCGTCGGCGGACGCTTCCAGCACCCGCTCCAGCTCGTGGTCGTTGAGGCCCGGGATCACCGGCGCGAACATCACCGTCACGGGGCAGCCCGCCTGGGTCAGCCGGCGCACCGCATCGAGCCGCCGCTCGGGCGTGGCCGCGCGCGGCTCCATGCTGCGGGCCAGCTTCCGGTCGAGGGTGGTGATCGAGATCGCCGCCGCCGCCAGCCCCGCGCGGCCCATGTCGCCGAGAATGTCCGCGTCGCGGGTGATCAGGTTGGACTTGGTGATGATGGTGGCCGGGTGGCGATAGGCCTGCAGCACCTCCAGCACCTGCCGCGTGACGCGCAGGCGACGTTCGATCGGCTGGTAGGGGTCGGTGTCGGCGCCGACCTGGATGGGCCGCGGCCGGTAGCCCTTCTTCGAAAGCTCCGCCGCCAGCAGCCGGGCCGCGTCGGGTTTGAAGAACAGCCTGCTCTCGAAATCGAGTCCCGGCGACAGGCCGAGGTACGCGTGGGCGGGTCGCGCGAAGCAGTAGATGCAGCCGTGCTCGCAGCCCCGGTAGGGGTTGATGGAGCGATCGAAGTGGATGTCCGGGCTGCTGTTGCGGGCGATGATGGTCTTGCTGGCGTCCGGCAGCACGGTCGTCGTCAGCTGCGCCGGCTCGGGATCCTCCAGCGTCCATCCGTCGTCGAACGCCTCGCGCTGGGCGCTGACGAAGCGGCTCGTGGCGTTGGTGCGGGCGCCGCGGCCCTTCGCGAGGGGAGGAGGCGTGGACATGCCGCCATCCTACCTTCGGAATGGAACATAACAAGAACAAACGACCGCATCAGCCGTGGGGTGTGGGGCCCCAGCTCATCCACGCCATCCACAGCGCCATGCCGACCATGAACAGGTTCTCGGTCAGGGACACGAAGCCGAGCGGCACGTTGCTGTCGCCGCCGACGCAGGCGCACTTGAGCTCGCGGCGGTCGATGTAGACGGCCTTGAACACCGACACCGCGCCGATCCCGCCGATGAACAGGGCCAGGGGGACCGACAGCCAGTTCAGGACTCCGGCGATCATCAGCACCCCGGCCGCGAATTCCGCGAACGGATAGATCCAGGCGTAGCGGACCCAGCGGCGGGCCAGCAGGTCGTAGCCGAGGAACATGGTCGCGAACCCCTCGACGTCGCGCAGCTTCAGCATCGCCAGAGCGACCATGCTGAAGGCCACGAACCACTCGGTGGCGCGGACCGTGAGCGCGTCGCCATAGGCGGCCTGGCTGGCGGCTAGCGCCATGGCGGCTGTCGAGGCGAAGACGGCGATCACCGGCGTGTAGGTGAGCGCCTTGGGGTCGCGGGTCTTCACGCCGAGATGCCGGCGAAGGTCGTCGAATCCGCCGATGCGGACGCCGTCGATGAAGGCCTGAGGCGTCGTCGCGACGCCGTGCTGCGCCTTGAAGGCGTCGACCTCCTCACGGGTTGTCAGGTGGCGGTCGTCGACGTCGAAGCCCCGGCTGCGCAGGAGCGACAGGGCGCGAAGGCCCCAGGGGCAGACGTGCTTGTCCAGCACCATCCGGTGGAGGACGGCCTTGCGGCGGGGTTGGGTCATGGTTCGGTTCTCCGTCTTGTCCGACGCCGGACCCGCCCCATGTAGGGGCTGTACCATGGTACGGAGTCAAGCGATGGCGGCGATGACGATCTCGGGACTGGCCAGGGCGGGCGGCGTGGGCGTGGAGACCATCCGCTACTATCAACGCCGGGCCCTGCTCGATGTGCCCGGGCGCAGCGGCGGAAACGACCTGTCGGGCGGCGTGCGCCGCTACGGCGATGCGGACGTGCGGCGGCTCAGGTTCATCCGCTCGGCCCAGGCGGCCGGGTTCACGCTGGACCAGATCGCCGAGCTGCTGGCCCTGGACGCCGGCGAGGACCGGGCGCGGGCGCGAGACCTCGCCCGCGAGCGGATCGCCGCGCTGGACGCGAAGATCGCCGAACTGACGGCCGCCCGCGCCTCGCTCGAACGCCTCGCCGGCGAATGCGGCGCGTCGAAGTCCGGACCCTGTCCGATCATCGCCTCGTTCCTCCATGCCGATTGACAGCATGGCGCCCGGGCTGACAGCTGTGGCTCCGGTACCGGCCAGGGAGTTGTGTGCAGTGGTGTCTCGATCGGCCTTGCTGGCGGCCTTGGCCGTCGTTCTCGCGGCAGGGGAGGCGGGAGCCTCCATTCCGCCCCCGGATGACCGTCCCCCGAGGTGGGAGGGGCCGGTCCGGGTCTGCGCCGAGGCGTTCGCGGTCGAGTTGGCGCCGGGCGACGCCGCCACCGCCGGCTGGCCCAGCGTCGGGCGCATTCCCTACAGCGTCCAGGCCGCCGCAGGCCGGGTCGACATCGTCGAGCTCTGGGCCAGCGGCGTTCCGGAGACCGGCGCCCGCTCGCAGGACCGCGGGAACGGGACCCTGTATCGGCTCCCGGCGCCGTCCGGGTTCGCCGCGAGCACCGGCGACAGCGCGACCGAGTACCTGTTCAGGCCCTCGGACCCGAAGGGGCTGCCGGTCGTGGTCATCTTCTACGGTCCGGAGTGGGGCGAGGGGCGCTCCGACGCCATGCTCGACCGCATCGACTTCGGCCGCCGCGCCCGCGAGGGCTGCGGGACGCCGGTGAAGGGCTGATGCATTGACGGGCCGGTCACGCCCGTCTCCAACGGACTCATGATCACCGTCATCGTTCCCACGCGCGACTCGGCCGCCAGCCTGCCCGTCTGCCTGTCCGCCCTGGTGCCGGCGGCGGTGAGCGGACTGGTGCGGGAGGTGATTCTCGCCGACGCCGGCTCGACGGACGCGACCCTGGAGATCGCCGCCGACGCGGGGGCCAGGGTGATCGCCGGCGGCGTCGCCGATGCGGCCGCCCTGGCCAAGGGCGACTGGCTCCTGGTGCTGCCGCCCGCCTGCAGGCTTGAACCCGGCTGGGAGGCCGCCGCCGCCGACCATATCGACCGCCGGCGCGGCGAGGCCGCCTGCTTCCGCCTCGCTGTCGAGGCCGCCGGCCCCGCGGCGCGGTTGCGCGAGGCCGTGGCCGGTCTGGGCGGCCCGAGGGCGGAGCAGGGGCTGCTGGTCGAACGCGGGCGGCTTGGCAGCCCGGGTCCGCTGCGCCGGCTGACGGCGCGGGTGCTTGTACCCTAGCGGTCCAGTCGCAGGTCGATGAGGCGCTCGCCGCGGGCGACGGCGTCCAGGGTGCGGGTCTCGCCGCCGAACTTGCGACGGTAGGTCCAGTAGGCGGCCATCACCTTCTCGACGTAGTCGCGGGTCTCCAGCGCCGGCAGGCTCTCGATCAGCAACAGGGTGTCGGCGTCCGGCCCGACCTTTTTCAACGTGTTCAGCACGGTGCCGGCGCCGGCGTTGTAGGCGGCGACGGCGCGCATGACGTCATAGCCCTCCGGTCCTCCGCCGAGGCCGCGCTCCATCAGCCAGGTGAAGTAGTCCTGGCCGACGCGAAGGTTGGTCGGGGCGTCGAGCAGCGGCATCGGGTTGACCAGCAACTGGTCGTCGCCGGCGGCGCGGGCCGCCGCGACGGGCCGCACCTGCATCAGGCCGAGCGCGCCGGCGCCGGACACGGCGTAGGGATTGAAGCCGCTCTCCTTCCAGACCAGGGCGTAGACCAGCGACTTGTCGACGGTCCAGCCGCCGGCCGGGAACAGTTCGGGAGTCGGGTACTCGGGCGGGCGGCGGCGCGCCGGGCCGGACGGACGCCGCACCGACGGCGCGGCGACGGCGTCGGCGGCGGTGGTGATCGGCGCGTTGAGGGCCAGCACCAGGCCTTCCCACTGGCGGCGCTCGGCGGCGGTCTTCGCCGTGGACAGCCCGGCGCGCAGCTCCAGTCCCGCTTCCGCCTGCCGGCCGACCTGCATCAGGGCGGCGGCGCGCCTGGCCCGGGCGTTGGCCTTCAGCAGGCCGCTGATGTCGGGCAGGGAAGCGGCCGCCGCGAGCGGCGCGGTCGAGGCCCGGATGAGCAGCGGCGATCCCGGCGGCGCCGCCCAGTCCGGGGCCTCGGCGAAGCGCTGGCCCTCCAGTTCGAGGGCCCGCGCCGCGATCATGCCGTAGAAGGCGTGGGGGGTTCTCGCCGCCATCCGCAGGAAGGCGACGGCCTGGTCGTCGTCGCCGAGCTTGCGCGCGGCCCGCGCCGCCCAGAAGGCCCCGCCGGCGCGGAGCCACTCGTCCTCGTCCTCATCGACGGCGACGGCGCGGAAGTACGCGCGGGCCTCGTCCCAGCGGCCCAGCCGCCAGGCGGCGAGCCCGGCGATCCACGGGTTGCCCGCGGCCGGCGCCAGGGCCAGCGCCCGGACGGCGTCGCCGGAGTAGTAGGCCTCGCGGGCTGCGCGGTCGCGGTCCGGGCCGGCCGGGCCGCCGGCGAGGGCTGCCGCTCCCTCGATGCGCGCCCAGCCGTTGCTGACTTCGAGGAAGGCCGGGGCCTTCGGATCCGGCGCGCCCGCCGGCTTGCGCTTCAGGGCCAGGGCGTAGATGCGCTCGGCGCCCGGGTGGTCGCCATAGGCCTTCAGCCAGGCGACGAGTTCGTCGTACTCCGCCCGGTAGGCGGTGGGGTGCATCAGGCGCTGAAAGGCGAGGTGGCCGGCGAGGGACTTGTCGCGGGCCCGTCCGAAGGCGGCGTCCGCCGCGTCGAAGTCGCCCCGGGCGGTGGCGGCGAAGGCTTCGCGGTAGGCGCGGGCGTCCATGGGCGAGAGCACGTCCGCGCTGGCGGCGAACGCCGCGCCGGACGAGATCATCGAAAACAGCGCCACGGCCAGGGCCATGACCAGCGTCCGCACGCCTGCCGTCATGCTGTCTGTCGCGCGGCCCGTCTGACGCGGGATGGCGCGGTCCCTTCACCCGAGAAGGCCCGGAACCTAATGCCGCTCGTCGACCGGGGGAAGAGGTTTCGCGCCAGGCGGGCGCCCTCGTCGGCCGCTTGCCGCTTGTCCGGGCGGACCCCGGCCGTCATAGGGGGGCGCAGTGGAGGGACGGACGTCATGAGGTTGGCCGGCAGGATCGTCATCGCCGCTCTGCTGGCGTCTGCGCCCGTGGCCGGAGCGGCCGCCCCGACGACGGACGATCTCGCCCGCTGGACCTCGATCAACGCGGCCTTTCCCCCGCCGACCGTCGACGAGGCCGCCGCGGCCGTCGCGGCGGCGGAAGCCGATTGCCCGGCGGCGGGCGCGACGCTGGGGCCGATCGCCCCGGCGACCGCATGGCGGCGGATCGACGAGGCCATCCGCGCCGGCCAGCTGGTCAACGGCTGGTCGGTGATCGTCCGGCGCCCGGCCTGCCCGCCGGACCGGGCCGAGGCGCGCTACGTGCTGCTGCGCGACTCGGCGGGGGCGCTGAGCGCCCAGTGGCTGCATGACGGGCGCTCCTACATCGACCTCGACAGCCTGGTCGACACGGCCCTGCCCAGGGCCCTGCGCACCGTGGCCATGGCCGCGTCGCGCGACATCCCCGGCTGCGCGCCCAATCCGGTGACCCTGGTGCGGACCGAGGTCGTCGACGAGGCCGGGCTCGGCGAGGCGCGGTTCGGCTTGCGCGGGGGCGCCTGGCGCGAGCAGTGGCTCTTCGCCGCCTGCGGCCGGACCCTGTCGCTGTTCGTCGACATCGAGGGGCGCGCGGACGGGGCCAAGGTCACCGTCGCGCCCTGGGCCAGCCTGCGACGTTGAGCCACGGAATCTGCAAGCGGCTTCAGAGCGGGCGCCCTAGGCGCCGTACGGCCGGGTCCTCTAAGACAACGCTCATCGAGACCCGGAGCTGACCAGACATGACCGCCGCGACGCTGTTCGAGCCGCTGACCTTCGCCCATGGCCCGGCGATGAAGAACCGGCTGATGCTGGCCCCGCTCACCAACCTGCAGAGCCATGCCGACGGCACGCTGAGCGACGACGAGTTCCGCTGGCTGACGATGCGGGCGCAGGGCGGTTTCGGCCTGACCATGACCTGCGCGGCGCATGTCCAGCAGGTCGGGCAGGGTTTCCCGGGCCAGCTCGGCGTCTGGTCCGACGCCCATCTCCCCGGCCTCACCCGCCTCGCGGCGGCGATCAAGGCGGCCGGCAGCGTCGCTTCGGTCCAGCTTCATCACGCCGGCAACCGCTCGCCGAAGGAGATCGTCGGTACGCCGGTCTGCCCCTCCGACGATCCGGAGACCGGCGCCCGGGCCCTGACCGGCGAAGAGGTCGAACAGCTGCGCGACGACTTCATCGCCGCGGCCGCGCGGGCGAAGGCGGCGGGCTTCGACGGTGTCGAGCTTCACGGAGCCCACGGCTACATCATCTGTCAGTTCCTGAGCGCCGAGATCAACCGGCGCGACGACCAGTGGGGCGGCTCGGCCGAGAATCGCGCCCGGCTGGCCATCGAGATCCTGCAGGGCATCCGCGCGGGCTGCGGCGACGACTTCCAGATCGGCCTCCGGCTGTCGCCGGAGCGGTTCGGCATGGACCTCGGCGAGATCCGCGCCCTGGCCGCGAAGGTCATGACAGAGGGCCTGGTCGACTACCTCGACATGTCGCTGTGGGACGCCTTCAAGCAGCCCAACGACGAGGCCTTCGCCGGCAAGACCCTGACCCAGCTGTTCACCGAGCTGCCGCGCGGCGCCGCGCGCCTGGGCGTGGCCGGCAAGATCATGACCCGCGCCCAGGCCGAGGCCTGTCTCGCCGAGGGTTGCGACTTCGTCCTGCTCGGACGCGCCGCCATCCTGCATCACGACTGGCCGGCCCTGGCGCAGGCCGACCCGGCCTTCGCGCCGGTCGCCCTGCCGGTGACGCGCGACCATCTCCGCCGCGAGGGCCTCGGCGAGACCTTCGTCGGCTACATGGCGACCTGGAAGGGGTTCGTGGTCGAGGAGCCAGTGGCGGCATAGCGACGCCGGCCCCGCTGCCGGGCCGACCCGTCAGGCCTCGTGCTCCGGCCTTTCGGGACGGTCCAGCCGCTCGGTGAGCATCAGCAGGTCCTGCCACGCCTTCTTCTTGGCCGCCGGCTGGCGCAGCAGGAAGGCCGGGTGAAGCGTCGGCAGGGCGGGCAGCACCAGGCCGCTCGCCTCGCCATGCCACTCGAACCAGCGACCCCGCAGCGACAGGATGCCCTCTTCGCGCTTCAGCACGGACTTGGCCGACGCGCCGCCGACGAGCAGCAGCATCTTCGGGTTCACCAGCTGGATGGCGCGCTCGAGGAAGGGGGCGCAGACGGCCTGCTCGGCCGGGCTCGGCGTGCGATTGCCGGGCGGCCGCCAGAAGACGGTGTTGGTGATGAACGCGCGGCCGGTCAGTCCGGCGGCCGCCAGCATGCGATCCAGCAGTTGGCCGGCGCGTCCCACGAATGGCGCGCCCTGGGCGTCCTCGTCGGCGCCGGGGCCCTCGCCGATGACCACCAGCGGCGCATCCGCCGCGCCGCGACTGAACACCGCCTGCCTCGCGCCCTCGAACTTCAGCGGACAGCCGTCGAAGGCGGCGATGGCGGCGGCGAGCTGCTCGAGGTCGCCGGCTCCGGCGGCGCGGGCGCGCGCCTC
>CALKHU010000069.1 GCA_937991555.1 uncultured Caulobacter sp. | reverse complement strand
AGTGGACGGAGTTCTGAACGGTCGCTGCGGAGGCGTCGGCCGCCGGTTCGCGCTCCCGTCGAGAACAGTTGCATCGGCGGTCGAACGGCGCCCCTATCGCCGCCCTGTCGATCGTGCCGGGAGATGCGCGGATGGAAGGCTTCAATCTCGGCCACGCGGCCGCCCTCTGGGTCGGCCTGCACATCCTGCTCCTGCTGGTCCTGTCGGCCCTCGTCACGCGCCAGCGCCAGAAGCACAAGGTGCTGATCGGCGATGAAGGCGTGCCGGAACTGGCGCAGGCGGTGCGCGCCTTCGGCAACGCCAGCGAGTACATCCCGGTCGGCCTCGCCGGGCTGATCGTCCTCGACGTGGCCGGCGCGGCGCCGCTGCTGGTCCACATCGGCGGCTTCGTGCTGTTCGTTGGTCGGGTGATCCACGCCATCGGCCTGTCCAACAGCGCCGGCGCCTCGATCCCCCGCGCGCTCGGCATGACCCTGACCTGGGTCGCCTACGTCTACCTGATCGCGGCCACGCTGTTCTTCGCCGTGGTCTGAGCCGCTTGCGGCGGAGCCTGCGGGCGCCCATAACCGCCTGATGGACGAAAACCAGTTGCACGAGGCGGTGGCCGCCGCCCTCAAGGCCGGCGCCGACGCGGCCGAGGCCGTGTTCGCGGAGCGTCAGTCGCTGTCGATCGGCGTGCGCGAGGGCGCGCTCGAGGAGGTCGAGCGCGAAGAATCCCGGGACCTCGGCCTGCGTGTCTTCGTCGGGCGCCGGCAGGCCAGCGTGTCGGGCTCCGACATCTCGGCTGACGGCCGCCGCAAGCTGATCGAGCGGGCCGTGGCCATGGCCCGCCTCGCGCCTGAGGATCCCTACGCCGGCCTCGCGCCGCCCGATCGCCTGGCCACGGGGCCCTGGCCCGACCTCGACCTCTACGACCACCGTGAGCCCTCACCGGAAGCGCTTGAAGCGCTGGCGCGGGACGCCGAGGCGGCGGCGCGCAGCATCGACGGGGTGACCAACTCCGACGGCGGCGCGGCTTCCTGGTCGACGGGCGGCTGGTCGATCGCCACCAGCGGCGGCTTCAGCGGCGTCCACCGCGCCTCGTCCTTCTCGCTGTCCGCCTCGGCGGTCGCCGGCGAGGGTTCTGGCATGGAGCGGGGCGGGGAGGGGCGCACGACCCGTCACGCTGTCGACCTGCCGGGCGCCGAGGCCATCGGCCTTGAGGCCGGACGGCGGGCGGTGCAGCGCCTCAACGCCCGCAAGATCGCCTCGACGACCGCGCCGGTCATCTTCGAGAACCGGCTGGCCATGTCGCTGATCAGCCCGATGATCGGGGCCATTTCCGGTCCGTCCGTGGCGCGGGGCGTCAGCTTCCTGAAGGACCGGCTCGGCGCGAAGCTTTTCGCCGCCGGCTTCCGCATCACCGACGACCCGCACCGGGTGCGCGGCCTGGGCTCCTCGCCGTTCGACGACGAGGGCGTCGCCAACCGGGCGATGGACATCATCGACGACGGGGTCCTGACCACCTGGCTGCTGAACACCAGCTCTGCGCGGCAACTGGGCCTGGAAACCACGGGCCACGCCTCCCGCGGCCTCGCCGGGCCGCCGGGCGTCGCGCCCTGCAACCTGACCGTCGCGCCCGGCGAGCGGGACCTCGCCGGCCTGATGGCCGACGCCGGGGCGGGCCTGCTGATCACCTCGATGTTCGGGCCTTCCCTGAACAGCAACACCGGCGACTGGTCGGTGGGCTGCTCGGGCTTCTGGTTCGAGGGCGGCGAGGTCGCCTATCCGGTCACCGAGATCACCGTCGCCGGCAACCTGATCGACATCTACGGCCGCCTGGTGCCAGGCGCCGACCTGGAGATCCGCGGGGCGTCCAACAGTCCGTCGCTGCTGGTCGACGGCCTGGCCATCGCGGGGCGCTGATGCAGAGTGACCTCGCTCTCGTAGAGGCCGCCGCCCGGGATGTCGGGCGGGTGGCCCAGCGCATGAAGGCGCAAGGGCTGAAGGTCTGGTCCAAGGACGGCGGCTCGCCGGTCACCAACGCCGACATCGCCGTCGACACCCTGCTCCGCGAGCAGCTGGGCGCGGCGCGTCCGGACTACGGCTGGCTGTCGGAGGAGACGGCCGATGACGAGGCGCGGCTGGCGCGGTCGCGGCTGTTCGTGGTCGATCCCATCGACGGCACGGTGGCCTTCTTCAAGGAGCGCCCGTGGTGGGCGGTCTCGATCGCCGTGGTCGAGGACGGCCGGCCTGTGGTCGGCGTCGTCCATGCGCCGGAGCTGGATGAGACCTTCGTCGCCATCGCCGGCGGCGGCGCCTTCCTGAACGGCGAGCGGATCGCCGCCAGCGGCTGCGACGGCGTCGAGGGCTGCGCCATGCTCGGCGACGCGCAGATGTTCCGCCACCCGGCCTGGCCCCGGCCGTGGCCGGAGATGCGGATCGAGACCCGCAACTCCATCGCCTACCGCATGTGCCTGGTCGCGGACGGCCGCTTCGACGCCGCGCTGGCGCTGACCGCCAAGAGCGAATGGGACCTCGCCGCCGCCGACCTGATCTGCCGCGAGGCCGGGGCCGTGGTCACCGACCACAAGGGCCGGTCCTACGGCTACAACAAGCCGTCGCCCCAGGAACCGAGCCTCGTCTGCGCCGCGCCGGCGCTGCACCCGTTGATCCTGGACCGCGTCCGGCATATCGAGCGGCCCAACTGATCATCACCTTGCGTAAGGGCCACCGCGCATGAGCGACAAGCAACTGCTCCACATCGTCATCGGCGGCGAGCTGAAGGACGTCGGCGGAACCGAGTTCCGCGATCTCGACAAGGTCGAGATGGTGGGCGCCTACGCCAACTACGCCGAGGCCTACGCCGCCTGGAAGGCCAGGGCCCAGGCGACGGTCGACAACGCCCACGCCCGCTACTTTATCATCCACGCCCACAAACTGCTGGACCCGGCGTCGGCGGACTACCAGCACTAGCTGGCCCCCATCCCGCCCCCACATCCTCCGTCGTGGCCCGCCCCGGACGTGGTCCGGGGTCGGGCCACTCATGCGTGGTGGGGCGGAGGGGTGGTTGCGTGGTTCGACACGCGCCTTCGGCGCTGCTCACCATGACGCGGGTGAGTAGCCTTCCGAACACGTCATCCTGAGCAGCCGCGAAGCAGCGTGTCGAAGCCTGCCTTCGGGCCGGCCAATGACCGGTCCGGGGGGACGCACGCACGGCGCAGGCGGCCGTCGGACGAACCGGCCGATGACGCGGGAGTCGAGCGTCAACAGCCCGTCACACGAAGCGCCTAAGGAGCCGCCATCTAGGGAGGCTCCCATGCTTGAGACCCTGTCCGCCATCGCGATGTTCGTCGTCCTCGGCGTTGCCGCCTTCACTCTCGGCGGCGTCGACCAGACCGTCTGAGTCGCCGCTATTCCCGGCGCAGCAGCCTGTCGACGACCAGCGTGCCCCACCAGCTCTCCTGGAAGTCGCCCTTGATCTTCACCGGGTCGTAGGCGTCGCTCATCACCCAGTCGATGAAGCTGATCCCCCGGGGTTCGGCCTCGGCCAGATAGCGCTCGAACACATAGTCCAGCACGCCGGTCTTGCCCTGCTTCACATGCAGGGTGCGCAGGCCCAGTTCCTTCACAGCCTCGCGGATCGGGTGGCCGAGATGGAAGTGACGGTAGAAGACGCTCATGATCCCGGCCCGGTCCGCGCCGGACTTGCAGTGCATCAGCGCCGGATACTCGATCGTCTCGAAGAGTTCCTTGGCCGCCAGCACCGTCTCGCGCTTGGGAACGGCGCGTGAGGTGATGATGAAGTCCCGGAAGTTCAGGCCGAGCCGTTCGCAGGCGTCCTTCTCGAGCGCATAGAAGCTGGCGCCGACGCCGCCGCGCAGGTTCACGATCGTGCGGATGCCGTCGCGCTTCCAGTACTTGAGCTGATAGGGCCAGGGCTGGGCGGCGCGGACCATGTCCGGCCCGATCCAGTGGGCATTCGAAAAGCCGACGCGAAGGAAGGCGTGGTCGCCCCAGATCGAGCTCCAGTAGGCCTTGAAGCGGCCCCACCGCGTGGAAAGGTCGTGGCTCGACAAGTGGCGCTCCCTGAAAGAGCGTCCTAAGTAGGGCTCTCCGCATCCGCTCGCAAATCCGAAGGGCGATTCTCCAGCCGATGTCCGCGCCCGCCGAACTCTCCGATCGCGCCCTGATGGCGCGGGTCTGGCGCGAGTACCTGAAGCCGCAGTTGCCCGGGCTGCTGGTGGCGCTGGTCTGCGCCTTCGTCATCGCCGGTCTGAACACAACGCTGCTGCAGCTCATCCAGCCGGCGTTCGACCGCATCGTGACCAACCGCGACGCGCAGGCCGCGCTGCTGATTCCGGCGGCGATCGTCGGGCTGGCGGTGGCCCGCGCCGTGGTCCAGATCGGCCAGTCGACCCTGATCAACCGCATCGGCAACGGCGTCGTCGGCGCGGTGCAGGTGCAGCTGTTCGGCCGCCTGATCCGCGCCGACCTCGCCCGGCTGCGCAGCGCGCACTCGGGATCGTGGGTGTCGTCGATGCTCTATGACGCCGGCCTGGTGCGCGAGGCCTCGACGGCCGGCATCGTCAACTACGCCCGCGAGTTTCTGATCGTGCTCGGCGCCGCCGCCACCATGGCCAGCAACGACCTCTGGCTCACGCTGGCGGTGCTGGTCGCCGCGCCGCCCGCCAGCCTTCTGCTGCGCCGCTTCTCCAAGCGCGCGCGGAAGGCGACGAAGGGCGCGATGGGCGAGACCTCGGCCCTGTCCGAGGCCATCCTCGAGGCGCTCGACGGCATCCGCATCGTCAAGCTCGAGAACCGCGAGGACTATGAGGAGGCGCGCGTCGCCGCCGTGGTCGAGCGCCGCCAGAAGCACCTGATCAAGGGTTCCAACGCCCGCTCACGGGCCACGCCGGTCACCGAGATGATGAGCATGCTCGTCGTCGCCGCCGTGTTCGCCTACGCCGGCTTCCGGGCGCAGGCCGGCGGCTTCACCGGCGGCGGCCTGCTGGGCTTCATCATGGCCCTGATGGTCGCGGGCCAGTCGCTGCGCCAGCTGGCCAACCTGCAGACCGTGTTCGCCGAAGGCGGGGCGGCGGCGCGACGCCTGTTCGCCGCCATGGATGTCGAGCCGGAAGTGGTCGAGCCGGCGGAGCCCAGGATCCTGCCGGCGTCCGGCGCCGGACAAGTCCGGCTGGAGAACGTCAGCTTCGCCTACGCCGGCGGCGCCCCGGCGCTGGACGGCGTGACCCTGGAGGCCGGTCGCGGCGAGATGGTCGCCCTCGTCGGCCCGTCCGGCGGCGGCAAGAGCACGGTGCTGTCGCTGATCCCGCGCTTCTACGACGTCTCCGCCGGGGCGGTGACTATCGACGGCGTCGATGTGCGCCAGGTGGAGATCGCCCGGCTGCGCGAGCGGATCGCCCTGGTCACCCAGGAGCCGTTCCTGTTCGACGACACCATCCGCGCCAACATCGCCTACGCCCGGCCGGACGCCACCGACGCCGAGATCGAGGAGGCCGCCCGCCGGGCCGCCGCGCACGACTTCATCAGCGCCTTCCCCGATGGCTACGACACCGAGGTCGGCGAGGCCGCCTCGCGCCTGTCGGGCGGCCAGCGCCAGCGCATCGCCATCGCCCGCGCCTTCCTGAAGGACGCGCCGATCCTGCTCCTCGACGAGGCGACCAGCGCGCTGGACACTGAAAGCGAGGCCCAGGTCCAGGCGGCGCTGGAGCGGCTGATGGCGGGACGCACGACCATGGTGATCGCCCATCGCCTCTCGACCGTGAAGGACGCCGACCGCATCTACGTCATCGACAAGGGCAAGGTGGTCGAGCAGGGAACGCACGCCGCCCTGGTCCGCCGGCGTGGCGGCCTCTACGCCCGCCTCGCCAAGGCGCAGGATCTCGAAACCGCCTCGCCGGGAGCCTCTTGAGTTGAAGGCCTTCTTCCGTTCCGCCGCGGTCCAGCACGCGCTGGCCTTCCTGTTCGCGACCTGGCTGCGGCTCTGCTACGCGACCCTTCGCTGGACCCGTGAGGGGCAGCAGCAGGCGAGGGACGTCTGGGCCTCGGGCGGCGGCGCCATCCTGTGCTTCTGGCACGCCCGCATTCCGCTGGCGCCGCAGAGCTGGCCCCAGGGGCCCGACAAGCAGGACATGCGCGCCCTGATCAGCCGTTCCGCCGACGGCGAGTTCATCGCCCTGACCGTTCAGCAGATCGGCTTCCCGGCCATTCGCGGCTCGTCGAAGAAAGGCTCGGCGCCGGGCAAGAACAAGCACGGCGAGCAGGCCTTCCGCGACATGATCAAATGGGTGAAGGGCGGCGGCGGCATCGCCATCACCCCCGATGGCCCGCGCGGGCCGGCGGAGGTGATGCAGCTCGGCACGCCCACGCTCGCCCGGGTGACCGGCGCGCCGGTGATCTTCGTCGGCCTGGCCAGCAAGCCCTGCGTGCGCATCGGCAGCTGGGACCGGACCCTGATCCCGCTGCCGTTCTCGAAGGGCGCGATGGTCTGGGACGGCCCGCACTACGCCGGCCGCGACGACGACCTGGAGGCGCTCGCCCGCGACTGGGCGGCCCGGCTGACCGCCGTCACCGAGCGCGCCGAGGCGCTGCTGGACGGGCGCGGCGGCGAATGAGAGTCTGAGGCCATGGCGCACGACAGCCACGAGCACCACCACGGCCATGGGCACGACCACGGTCATGCGCATGGCCACGCCGGACACAGCCATGCGCCGGCGGACTTCGGCCGCGCCTTCGCGGTCGGGGCGATCCTGAACATCGGTTTCGTGGCGGCCGAAGCGGTTGCGGGCCTGTGGACCGGTTCGCTGGCCCTACTGGCCGACGCCGGCCACAACCTGTCCGACGTGCTGAGCCTGCTGCTGGCGTGGGCCGCCGCCGGCATGGCCAGGAAGGCGCCGACGCTGCGCCGGACCTACGGCTACCGGAAAGGCACCATCCTCGCCTCTCTGGCCAACGCCGGGCTGCTGCTGCTGGCGGTCGGCATGATCGTCTGGGAGGCCATCCGTCGGTTCGGCTCCCCCGATCCGGTCCAGCCTGGCCCGGTGATGGTCGTCGCCGCGATCGGGGTGATCATCAATACGGCGACAGCGCTGATGTTCATGAAGGGTCACCATGACCTCAACGTCCGCGGCGCCTTCCTGCACATGGCGGCCGACGCGGCGGTGTCGGTCGGCGTGGTGGCGGCCGGGGCGGTGATCTTCTTCACCGGCTGGCTGTGGATCGACCCGGCGGTCAGCCTGGTCATCGCGCTCGTCATCGTGATCGGCACCTGGAGCCTGCTGCGCGACTCTCTGGACCTCGCGCTCGACGCGGCCCCGCGCGGGGTCGATCCAGAGGCGGTGAAGGTCTGGCTGGCCGGGCGCCCGGGCGTCACCGAGGTCCACGACCTGCACATCTGGGCGATGAGCACCACCGAGGTCGCCCTGACCGCCCATCTCGTTCGACCGGACAACGCCGATTGCGACGCCTTCCTGCATGAGGTCGCCCACGGGCTCGAGCAGCATTTCCGCATCGGCCACCCGACCCTCCAGGTCGAGACAGGCGAGGGCGGGCGCCCCTGCCACCTCGCGCCGGCCCACGTGGTCTGACCCTTGTCGCTCGGCCTGATCCTCTACCGGCTCGGCGTGACGCTGCTGGAGCCGTTCACGCCCGGCATCCTGGTCAGCCGCGCCCGGCAGGGAAAGGAAGACCCGGTCCGTCACGACGAGCGGCTGGGAGTCGCCTCGGTCGACCGGCCGGCCGGGCCGCTGGTGTGGATCCATGCCGTCAGCGTCGGCGAGAGCCTTTCGGTGCTGCCGCTGATCGAGCGGCTGCGCGCGCGCCGGCCGGAGACAACGGTTCTGGTGACCTCCGGCACGGCGACCTCGGCGGAGCTGCTCGGCAAGCGCCTGCCGGCGGGCGCGATCCACCAGTACGCGCCGCTCGACACGCCGGGCTCTTCCAGCCGGTTCCTGGAGCATTGGCGGCCCGACCTGGCGATCTTCGTCGAAAGCGAGTTCTGGCCGAACCTGATCCTCGGCGCCAAGCGCCAGGGGGCGAAGCTGGTCCTGCTGTCGGCCCGCATCACCGCGAAGACCGCCAGGGGATGGTCCTGGGCGCCCGGGCTCGCCCGCACCGTCCTGGGCGCCTTCGACCGCGTGCTGCCGCAGGACCGCGCCAGCGCCGACCGGCTGGCGCGCTATGTCGCCCCCGGTCCGCTGGTGAACCTGAAGTATGTCGGCGCGCCTCTGGCCTGCGACGAGGCGGAGCTGGCGCGGGTGCGGGCGCAGGTCGGCGGGCGCCCTGTCGTGGTGGCGGCGAGCACCCATCCGCAGGAAGAGGTCTTCGTCGCGGACGCCTTCCGGCGCCTGCCTCCGACGGACCCGCCGGCGCTGCTGATCCTGGTCCCGCGGCACCCGGAACGGGGCGGTGAGGTCGCCGAGGCGCTGAAGGACCTGTCGCCCGGCCGGCGGTCGACCGGGGAGCCGATCGGGCCGGGCGACCGCGTCCATGTCGCCGACACCCTGGGCGAGATGGGCCTGTGGTTCCGGCTCGCCGACGTGGCGGTGATGGGCGGCGGCTTCGCGCCCGGGATCGGCGGCCACAACCCGCTGGAGCCCGCGCGGCTGGGGGCGCCGGTGATCACCGGCCCGCATGCCTTCAACTTCCAGGATGTCTATGCGGAGATGCTGGCCGGCGAGACCGGCGCCCTGCTGGCGCACAGCGAGGCGGACCTCTCGCGGCTGATCGGCGAGCTTCTGGCCGACCCGGCCCGAGCCCGGCGGATCGGCGAGGCGGGACGCGCGTTCGCGGCCTCGAAGTCCGCCGCTCTCGATGACGCCTGGGCGCAGCTGGAGCCGCTGCTGCCATGACGCTGTCGACGCCCCGCTGGTGGTACGTGCGCGATCCGTTGCCCGGTCGGATGCAGCGGGCGCTGCTGACGCCGTTCAGCTGGATCTGGGCGTCGGTCACCGCGCGCCGGATCGCGAGGACCGTTCCGGAGGACGCCGGCGTGCCGGTGGTCTGCGTCGGCAACCTGACCGCCGGCGGCACGGGCAAGACGCCGGTGGTGCGTGAACTGCTGCGGCTGCTGACCGCGAGGGGCTTCGTCGCCCACGGCCTGTCGCGCGGCTATGGCGGGCGTCTGAAGGGCGTGCATCGCGTCGATCCCGCCGTCCATACGGCCGCAGACGTCGGCGACGAACCGCTGATGCTGGCCCACGACTATCCGATGTGGATCAGCGCGGACCGGCCCGCCGGCGCGAAGGCGGCGAAGGCGGCCGGCGCCGATGTCGTGGTCATGGACGACGGCCACCAGAATCCGTCCCTGACGAAGACGCTGTCGCTGGTCGTCGTCGACGGCGAGACCCGGAACGGCGAGTGGCCGTTCGGCGACGGGCGGGTGTTTCCGGCTGGACCGATGCGCGAGCCGCTGGCCGCCGGGCTGGCGCGGGCCGACGCCGTCGTGCTGCTGCTGCCGGCCGACCTTCCCGCGCCCGACCCCGAGCTGACCGCGCTGTTCGGCGACACGCCGGTGCTGGTCGCGCGGCTGGAGCCGGTCGCGCCGCCGCCGGCGGGGCCGCAGGTCGGCTTCGCGGGCGTCGGCAAGCCCTGGAAGGTCGAGCGGGCGCTGCTCGCCGCCGGATGCGAGCTGAAGGACTTCGCGCCCTTCCCCGATCACGGCGTTTTCGACGAGGCGACGCTGCAGGCGCTGGCCCGCCGCGCCGCGGCCTTCGGGGCCGGCCTCGTCACCACCGAGAAGGACTGGGTGCGGCTGCCCGCCGAATGGCGAGCGAAGGTCGCCATGTGGCCGGTGAAGGCGACCTTCGAGGATGAGGGGAAGGTGCTCGGCCTCCTCTCCCGCCTGGGCGGGGACTACCTGTAGACCACGCCGCCCTTCATCACGAAGCTCACCCGCGTCAGCTCGGTGACGTCGGTGGTCGGGTCGCCCTTTACCGCGATCAGGTCCGCCTGCATGCCGGGCTTCAGCGCGCCGACCAGGGCCTGCAGCCCGAGGTGCTCGGCCGCCCACACCGTGGCGCTCCGGATGGCGTCGATGGGGGTGAAGCCGGCCTTGACCATCAGCGCGAACTCGCCGGCGTTGTCCCCATGCGCGGAGACGCCGGTGTCGGTCCCGAACGCGATCCTGACCCCGCCCTCGCGGGCGCGGCGGGCCATGTCGAGCATCTGCGGGCCGGCCTGCAGGGCCTTGTCGCGCTGGGCGGGGGTGAAGAAGGTGTCCGGCTTGGCGGCTTCGCGGGCGACGAAGTCGCCGGCCATCAGCGTCGGCACCAGCCACGCGCCCTTCGCCTTGAACAGCCGGATCGACTCGGCGTCGAGGTAGGTGCCGTGCTCGATCGAGTCGCCGCCCGCCGCCAGGAAGGCGTTGACGCCGTCGGCGCCGTGGGCATGGGCCGTGACCTTGCGGCCCATCGAGTGAGCGGCCTCGACGATCGCCTTCAGCTCGTCCTGCGAGAACTGCTGGGAGAGGCCTGCCGCCGTCTGGGACAGCACCCCGCCGGTGGCGGTGATCTTGATGATGTCGGCGCCGGCGCGGACCTGTTCGCGCACCGCGCGGCGGCAGTCATCGGCGCCAGAGCAGACCGACGAGCCGCGGAAGACGTGGACCATCGCCTCCTGCACGCCCGTGGCCGGGTCGCCGTGGCCGCCGTGCACCGAGATCGGCGAGCCGGCGGCGATGATGCGCGGACCGGGAATACGTCCGGCCCGGATCGCGTCGCGCAGGGCGAAGATCGACTCGTTGGGCGCGCCGACGTCGGCCACCGTCGTGAAGCCCGCCTTCAGCGTCTTCAGGCCGTTCCAGGCGCCGTCGAGGGCCAGGTCGGACCGGGTCTTGGTGTACTCCTCGAGCCGGGCGTTCGGTCCCTGCTCGCTGGTCAGGTGGACGTGG
>CALKHU010000068.1 GCA_937991555.1 uncultured Caulobacter sp. | reverse complement strand
CGGGTCGGCCGGATCGTCGATGGGGTGGAAGCGCGGCATGGCGGCGGGCGGCGTCCGGGGCCTAGCCGGAGACAGGAGCGTCGGGCCCGTTGAGACCGATCGCGCCCGCCACCGCTTCCGGATCTTCGAGCAGGTTGCCGACGATCTGCTGAAGGACGCGGGCCGCCTCGCGCAGGCGGGCCGGATCGACGCCCTTCACCGCCTCGTACTGCCCGGCGTAGATCAGGCGCTTGCCGTCGTCGAGCAGGGCAACGCCGCGAGGCGTCAGGGTGAGCAGCACCTTGCGGCGGTCCTCCGGCGGCGTGGTGCGGACCGCGAGGCCCTCGGCGACCAGCTGGTCGATGGTGCGGGTCAGGGTGGTCCGTTCGACCGCGCTCACACGGGCGAGGTCGTTCATCGTGCACGGCTGCATCCGGTCGATGATCAGCAGCGCCCGCCAGAGAACCATCGACAGCCCGATGTCGCGCAGCGCCTTCTCGTTCCGGGCGTCGTTGCGCCGGAGGGCCTGGAACACCAGCAGGAAGAGAAACACCGGCACGTCGGTGAGAAACTCGCCCTCCGGATCCCGTGAATAGACCCGGTCAGTCATGGTGCTCGAAATCGAGGATGCTCTGGGCCCAGGCTCCGTCGTCGATGACATTGCGCACGACCTTCGACAGCAGCCGTTCGAGGACGTGCATCTCCTCCGGCTCGACCCCCTGCAGCGCTTTCTCGTTGAACGCCACGACGGCGACCACGGCGCTGGCGTAGGACTGGTCGCCGGCGGGAGTCAGAGACATCAGCATCTGGCGGCGGTCGGACGGATGCTCGCGGCGCCGTACGAGCCCGGCGGCGACCAGCTGGTCCATGGTGCGGGTAAGGGTCGTCCTGTCGATGGCGCAGAAGTCGGCGACCAGCCCCATCGACGACTCTCCCAGCCGGTTGAGCACCGACAGGATCCTCCACTTGGGAATGGTCAGGCCGAGGCTCGCCAGCACGTCGCCGAGCATCAGCTCGCGCTGCTTCACCACGTGATACTGCAGATAGAAGAAATACTCCGGCGGCCGGAGCCGGCGCTGCGTTGTCATGCTGGTGCGCCCTCCTCCCGGACCGTCGGCCGCCTCGGCGATGGATCGCCTAGCGACGTTCTCCGAGGCAGCGGACCATGCGTCGGCGCCCTTGGCAAGTGCATTCGCACATAGTGCGATCTCGAAATGTGCGACTCCGAATATATGCATTTGCACATTTTTCTTGACCGGCAGGCGCGGCGTTCGTATCAGCCGGGGAGTAGCGTAGGCATGCGCCCGACGACGCGGGGTGCAACGCCCCCTGCCCGCGTCGCCGTTAGCGAGGGATGGTTCCTTTGCCCACGACTGCCGCTCCCGCCCTCAGCGACGACCTGCGGTCCCGCCTCGACGCGCTGGATATCGACGTCGGCTGCGCGCTGCGCTTCGCCCGCGCCACCGTCCACGCCCTCGCCGCGATGTCGAGGGACGCCCGCGAGGCGCTGGACCGCTGCCTCGGCGAGGAAGCGGCCATCGCCCGCATCGAGGACCTGAACGGCAGCGAGGCGGTGGCGGCGATTCTCGATGATGCGCGTCGCCAGATCCGCTCGGCCGGCCGGGACGACGTGCAGACCGCCGCCCGCGACATCGAACGGTTCCTTGTGGAGCGCGCGGCCGACCTGTCGGCGCCCCCGCAGGCGGCCAGCCCCGACTGAGTTCCAGGCGTCACTCCGGACGGCGCAGTATGCCGTCCGGCGGTCCGGCCCACCCCCCGGAGCCGGACCCAGGCTCCCCGGCCCCACTCCCCCCAGAGGCCGGGGAGCCGGAGTGACAGGAAGGCGGGTCGGACCGGAGCTCCGGGCCGGTCAGGACGCCAGGGGCAGCTCGCCCGCCAGCCGCTTGTTCATGTCTTCCAGCGACGCCAGCATCCGCTCCTGCTCGGCGACCGGATCGGTGTCGTCCAGCAGGCGGCCGATGGCGTTGCCGTAGAGCGCGCCCAGTTCAGGCCGCCAGCGATCGCCGATCAGGTCGAGGGCGTGGGCGAACAGGCCGCCGCACCGGGCCAGCCGCGACATTCCCGCCGCGCCGCCGACCCCGAGGACGCCGTTGGCGAGCCAGGAGAGCCGCTCGAGATCCGGCTGCGGCTGGGCGCTGAGCTTCATGACCTCGGCGACCCAGCCCTTCACCGACTTGCGCATGTCGTCGCCGGCGTTGAGCACGACCTGGGCGCCGCGGTCCACGGCGGTCTCGGCGCTCAGGCCGAAGCGGACATCCACCGAGTCGGCGAGACGGTTGGTGGGCTTGAAGAAGCGGGCTCCACTGGTCACAGGTTCACCCTCGTCGGCTTGATGAGCAGGTCGATTTCGTTCTGGGACATGTTGGGCTCCACGGCGGCCCCGATCTTGAAGTTCAGGTCGTCGTGACGACGGCCCTTCATGCCGGGCGGGGGCCCGAAGGCCTTGAACCGGCGGTCGGGCCCGCAATAGCTCTCGGCTTCAACGAACAGGCGACGGTCGCGGCCCAGCCAGATGATCCGCTGCAGCAGCACCGGAGGCGTCACGGGCTTGGCGAGCACGAAGTTCGCGCCCGCGTCGCGGGCCTTCGCGACCTGGTCGATCCGCGTGCCGCTGGTCACCACCAGCACCGAGGTGGTGCGGTTGAACTCCGGTCCCTCGCGGCGGAGCCAGCGGATGAAGTCGAAGCCCTGACCCTTGGCCAGCGCGGCCTCGACGAGGATCAGATCGAACTCGGCCCCGCCGGCGGCGGCCTTGGCGTCGCGGAAGTTCTGCACCTTGGTCTGGCGGCGCAGGTCGAAGCTCGTCAGGACGTTCGACAGCAGGTTCAGGTGGACCTGGTTGTCGTCGAACAACAGCGCGCGCGCCCGCGTCAGGTCGACCTTGGGAGCGGCGCCTTGGGTCTGCGGTTCGGCCATCTGTCCTCCTCAGAAGAGGTCGAAATCACCAGAGTCGAACGCTTCGGCCGGCGCCTCTTCCTCGGCGGCGTGGGCCGCGAGACGGTCAGCCATGTCCTGCAGGGGCACCGCCGCCAGGGCGAGGGTCAGGTCCACCGCGGGATTGTAGGGTACTGCCGCCGCCACCTGGCGGAGGAAGACGCCCAGCACCTCGAGGCGCTGGGAAATGAGGTCGAGCGCCTGCAGCTCGCGGACGAGCGTGGCGTCGAGGCCGGCCGCGTGCTCGGGCACGTGGCAGATGTCCTGCAGCCGCAGGATCCGCGCCTGCAGCAGCGCCAGTTCGTGGGCGGCGCCCTCGATGCCGCCGGTCAGGCCGTGCGGGAACTCTTGCGCGGCGACGGCGACGGACATCAGAACAGCTCCAGGTCGCCGGTGTTGGCCGCCGGCGGCGGAACCGCCAGCTTGCGCTCGCGCACGAACACCGACGGATCGGCGTCGGTCAGCAGACGCTGCATCGCCTGGCCGGTGGCGGGGCGGTAACGGATGCGGCGCGCGGCGTTGCCGCCGGTGTCGCCGCCGATGACCGCGATGCCTTCCGCCTGAAGGAAGCGCTTGGCGAAGGCGGCGTTCTCGGCCCCGATGTTGCGCAGGCGGTCGAACATGCTGGCGCCGCCGAACAGCTTGGCTTCCAGACGTTCGCGACGGGCGCCGGCCCGGAGCAGGCTGTTGATCAGCATTTCCATGGCGTTGACGCCGTAGCGCGTGGCCTCGTCGCCGCTGCCGCTGCCGTCGCCGTCGGGCAGCAGGAAGTGGTTCATGCCGCCGATGCCCCGCTCCGGATCCCGGATACAGGCGGCGATGCACGATCCCAGCACGGTGCTCAGCACGACGTCCGGGGAATCGGAGACCTGATGTTCCCCTTGCCCCACGTGCAGAGTCCGCTCGCCGATGCCCTCCGAAGCCATGCTCATGTCAGTGCGCCGAACACGCCCTCGATCTTGTCCTTCAGCACTTGAACCGTAAAAGGTTTCACCAAGTAGTTATTGACGCCGAATTGGACCGCCCTCTGAACGAGATCGGAGTCGGCCCGGCCGGTAAGCATGATGAAGGCGATCGACCGGAACGGCGGGTGGGCGCGCACGGCGCGCAGCAGGCCCAGCCCGTCCAGCTTGGGCATGTTGTAGTCCGAGATCACCAGGTGCGCCGGCTGGGTCAGCAGCATGCGCAGCGCCGCTTCGCCGTCGGGCGCTTCACGGATGTCCTTGAACCCGAGCTGCTGCAGCCCGGACCGCACCAGGGTGCGGATCGTCATCTGGTCATCGACCACGAGGACGGAAATGGCGGAGGCGGCGGGCATATCTGGTCTATCCCTCGGAAGAGACCGCGCAGGCGCCCAGCAGGTGGGAGCCGATACGCGTGATGGGGTACTGGCGCTCGACCGCGCCGATCTCGAAGGCCGCGCGGGGCATGCCGTAGACGACACAGCTGGCCTCGTCCTGGCCGAACGTGCGGCCGCCGGCCTGCCGCATGGCGAGCAACCCGCGGGCGCCGTCGCGGCCCATGCCGGTCAGGATCGCGCCGGCGGCCTTGCCGCCCACCGCCTTGACCACGGAGTCGAACAGCACGTCGACCGAGGGAGAGTGGCCGTTGACCGGCTCGCCCTCGACGAGGCGGCAGCGCAGCTGGTTGCCGGTGCGATGGACCGTCAGGTGGCGTTCCCCGCCGGGCGCGAGGAAGACGCGGCCGGGTTCGAGCAGGTCGCCGTCCTCGGCCTCGGTCACATGGGCGGCCGAGGCGTTGTCGAGCCTCTTGGCGAAGCTCTTGGTGAAGGTGGCCGGCATGTGCTGGGTGATCACCGTCGGCGGACAGTTGGCCGGGAAGCCGGAGATCACCTGCAGCAGGGCCTCGACCCCACCCGTCGACGAGCCGATGGCGGCGATGCTGCCGTTC
>CALKHU010000067.1 GCA_937991555.1 uncultured Caulobacter sp. | reverse complement strand
GCGCTTCCTCGTCCTTGTTGATGGCGACGATGACCTTCGAGTCCTTCATGCCGGCCAGGTGCTGGATGGCGCCCGAGATGCCGACGGCGATGTAGAGCTCCGGCGCGACGACCTTGCCGGACTGGCCGGCCTGGTAGTCGTTGGGGACGTAGCCGGCATCCACGGCGGCGCGCGAGGCGCCGACGGCGGCGCCCAGCTTGTCGGCCAGCGGCTCGATGACCTTCTGGAACTCCTCGGCCGAGCCCATGGCGCGGCCGCCCGAGACGACGATCTTCGCCGCGGTCAGCTCCGGACGGTCAGACTTGACCATCTCTTCCGACTGGAAGCGGGTCTTGGCGGCGGTCGCGGCGGCGGTCTTCTCGACCGCGGCCGAGCCGCCCTCGCCGGCCGGCTTGAAGCTGGTCGGGCGGACCGTCAGAACCTTCTTCGCGTCGCCGGTCTGGACGGTCTCCAGCGCGTTGCCGGCGTAGATCGGGCGCACGAAGGTGTCGGCCGACACCACTTCGATCACGTCCGAGATCGGCGAGGAGTCGAGCCGGGCGGCGACGCGCGGCGCGAAGTTCTTGCCGGCCGAGGTGGCGGGCACGAGGATCGCGTCATAGCCGCCGGCCAGGCCGACGATGGTGTCGGCGATGGCTTCGGCGATGCCGTGACCGACATCGGCGCCGTCGGCCAGGATGACCTTGCGAACGCCGTCGATCTTGGCGGCCGCGGCGGCCACGGCGTCCGCGCCCTGGCCCAGGACCAGGACGTCGACGTCGCCCGAAATCGCCTTGGCGGCGGTGACGGTCTTGTGGGTGGTGTCGCGCAGGTGCGCGTTGTCGTTATCGGCGACGACCAGGACGGCCATTAGAGGACCCCCGCTTCGGACTTGAGCTTGGCCACCAGTTCGGCGGCGTTTTCGACCTTCACGCCGGCCGAACGCTTCGGCGGCTCGGCGACCTTGAGGACCTTCAGGCGCGGCGCGACGTCGACGCCGTAGTCGCCGGTGGCCTTGGTCGCGATTTCCTTCTTCTTCGCCTTCATGATGTTCGGCAGCGAAGCGTAGCGCGGCTCATTCAGGCGCAGGTCGGCGGTGATGACGGCCGGCAGGTCGACCTCGATGGTCTGCAGACCACCGTCGACCTCTCGGGTCACGACGGCCTTGCCGCCGCCGATCTCGACCTTGCTGGCGAAGGTCGCCTGCGGCCAGTCGAGCAGCGTCGACAGCATCTGGCCGACGGCGTTGTTGTCGCCGTCGATGGCCTGCTTGCCCATCAGGACCACGTCGGCGGCCTCTTCCTTGGCGACGGCCGCCAGCAGCTTGGCCACCGCCAGCGGCTCGACGTCCACGTCCGACTGGATCAGGATGCCGCGGTCGCCGCCCATGGCGAGCGCCGTGCGGATGGTTTCCTGCGCCTGCGCCGGGCCGATCGAGACGATCACGACCTCGGTGGCGACGCCCTTCTCCTTGAGACGGACGGCCTCTTCGACCGCGATCTCGCAGAAGGGGTTCATGGACATCTTCACGTTCGCCAGGTCGACGCCCGACTGGTCGGGCTTCACCCGAGCCTTCACGTTGTAATCGATCACCCGTTTGACCGGGACCAGCACCTTCATGGGCTTCTTCCGCCGTGTTGCGTTGCGAAAAATCTTGCGCGAACAGGCTGATACCGACTCCCGCGCGCAATGCAAGTTTCCCTCAAGGTCAATTGGCGCGGCGAAATTGCCGGTCAAGGCCGGCTAGGCTGCGGAACGCCTTTGAGGTATGGGCCGCGCATGAATCCGACGATCGACCGCCTGAAGCTGATCTTCCTCGGCATCTTCGCCCTCGGCTGCGCCGGGGTCTGGGCCTACCAGATCCTCTATGCGATGCCGGCCAAGAAGTGCGAGGCCAACGGCCAGTGGTGGGACGGCGCCACACGGACCTGCGCCCAGCCGCTCAGCATCTCCCAGATCACCGGCCGGCCGGTCGGCATGAGTCGCAAGGAATGGTCGGAGAAGCAGGCCGCCGCGCTGGTCCAGCGCGAGCGCGAGGGCTATCCCGCCGCCGGCGCCGCGACCGCCCCCGCCGTGACGCCGGCCGCGCCGTCGACCCCGGCCGCGAAATAGACGTCAGCGGTTCGCGCCGGGAACCCAGAGAACGTCGCCGGCGCCCTTGCCGTTCGCCCAGCGGGCGGCGACGAACAGCAGGTCCGACAGGCGGTTCAGGTACTTCAGCGCCGCCGCGCTGACCGGCTCGTCCGGCTGCGCGGCCAGTGTCACGCAGGCCCGCTCGGCCCGCCGGCAGACCGTGCGGCCGAGATGGAGGGCCGCCGCCGCTGGGGTTCCGCCCGGAAGAACGAACGAGGTCAGGGCCGAGAGTTCGGCGTTGAGCAGGTCGATCTCCTGCTCCAGCCGCTCGACCTGAGAGTCGAGGATGCGCAGCGGCTCCCAGCCCAGCGGCTTGCCGCGCTCCGGCGTCGCCAGGTCGGCCCCGAGGTCGAAGAGATCGTTCTGCGCCCGGGCCAGAATGCCGTCGAGCACCGGATCGCCGGCGGTGTGCAGCCGGGCCAGCCCCAGGCAGCTGTTGGTCTCGTCGACCGAACCGTAGGCCTCGACCCGCAGGTCGTCCTTCGACACCGTCTCGCCGGTCGACAGCCGGGTCGTCCCCGAGTCGCCCGTGCGCGTGTAGATCCGGTTGAGGGTGACCATTCCCGCCTATCCGAGGCCCCGTGTGCGCCACCAGAAGGCGGCGACCAGCACGACGACCGCCGCGAACTGCAGCACGACGCGAAGACGCATCAGCTTGTTGGAATAGGAGCGCCCGAAGTCGCCGCCGCGATAGAGGGCGTAGAGCCCTGCCAGCAGCGCGATGAGCACGGCGCCGAGCGCCACCGGGATCAGGATGTCGAAGATGTCCATTGCGACAAATCTAGCGCCTCGGCGGCGTGGGAACCACCGGCGTTTCATTCATCTCTCGTTCACGTTCGTCGAGCGTGTTCAGTGAGTTGTTTTGTCGCATGCCTGCCACAAAACCCCGCCTGGGCCGGGACCTCGCTGGAATATCTGCGGAAATCCCGCACAAGAAAGTGCTTGAACGCGACCAGCGTTCGATGTAAGGCGCGCCTCACATCGCTCGATGAGCATGTTCAATGAACGCGATCGACACCTCACCGCGGGTCGCGTCGGCTGGAACACCGCGGGGAGGCGAGACGGAGAACCTTATGGGCATGACCCAGACCGCCGCCGCCCAGCCGGCGGCCGAGAATGAAACCATCGCCGAGGTTCGGCAGTTGATCGAGGATCTGCGGGACGCCGCGCAGGACGGCCGCGATCTTGCACGCCGCTACGCCGACGTCCTGGTGAAGGTCGTCGAAGAGTACTGCGTTGAATTCGAGAAGCGCGCCGAGGCGGCGCTGGCCCGTTTGGAGGCGGACCAATGAACCATATCCCCATGCGCATGCATGCGCCGGCCGTCCGGCCACAGAAGATGACCAGGCGCGCCCTGGCCAAGCAGCAGACCCGCGAGAAGGTTCTTCAATCCGCCCGCGACCTGTTCATCGAGCGCGGGTACGAAGGCGCGACCATCCGGGACATCGCCCGCGCCGCCGGCATGTCGACGGGCGCCGTGTTCGCCAGCTTCACCGACAAGAACGAACTGTTCGACGCGATCCTCAACGACGATTTCGCCGCCCTGGTCGAACCGATGCAGGACGCCGTGATCGGCGCCGCCAACGCCCGCGAGGCCCTGGTCGGCATGTTCGGCGCCGCCTACCGCATGCACGCCCACCAGCTGCCGCTGATCCAGGCGGCGCTGGCCGCGTCCTGGACCCGCACGCCGGAAGCCGAACGCCTGCGCCGCGAATCGATGCGTCCGATGCGCTCGCTGGTGCTCGAAGTGCTCGAGCGCGGCGTCGAGCGCGGCGAGCTGGCGGCGAAGTTCGACCTGCGGGTCATCGCCGACCTGCTGTGGGACCTCTTCCTCGCCGGCTACCGCCCGGCGGCGTTCGACGGCCTGTCGGTCGAGAACCAGACCGAAAAGCTGGCTGAGCGCGTCGACGTGGTGCTGGCGGCCGTCAAGGCGTAAACAACGGGCACGCCCCCGGGGCCATCCCGGGGGCGCGGCCCTGTCCGGGGGGACACCAATTGGCTGGCGTTCGCGAAACGCAAAAGCTGGAGACGCGCCGGAAGGTCCTTGAGGCGGCGCGCGATCTCTTCAACGAGATCGGATACGAGGAAACCACCATCCGCGCCGTGGCCGAACGGGCCGGGGTTTCCGTGGGCAGCGTGTTCACGACCTTCGCCTCGAAGGCCGACGTGCTCAGCCAGGTCATGGATGACCGGGTCGACGCGCTCTACGCGGAGCTCGAACATGTCGCGCGGCACATGCGAGGCTCGGTCGTCGATCGCCTCTGCTCCCTGTTCGCCATCCACTACGACTTCGAGTGCCGGAGGGTGAGGCTGTTCCTCGCCCATATCGCGGCTTCGTACAGCCCGTCCCTGGAACCCAGCACGGTGCCCTACGGCCGCAACGCCCGCTTCAAGGACATGATCGTCGACATGCTCCGCGACGGCCAGGCCAAGGGCGAGGTCCGCGACGACGCGGACCTCGAAATCGTGCTGGACACCCTGATGGCCGCCTACGCCTGGAACTACCGGCTGGCGGCCACCGGCCGCGCCGACAGCGCTGGCATGACGGACATCATGGAACGGCAGATCCGCCTGATCTTCGCAGGCCTGCAGCCCCGGTAACGTCTCAGTCCTCCCCCAGGGAGGGCGACTGGCGCTTCTGCAGCCTCAGTTGCCGTCTTCCAGCAGCCGGCGGGCGATGACCTGGGCCTGGATCTCGCCGGCCCCCTCGAAGATGTTGAGAATGCGGGCGTCGGCCAGCACCCGGCTGATCTCGTACTCCATCGCGAAGCCGTTGCCGCCATGGATCTGCAGGGCGTTGTCGGCGGCCGCCCAGGCGACGCGGGCGGCGATCAGCTTGGCCATGCCGGCCTCGAGGTCGCAGCGCTTGCCCTCGTCCTTCTGGCGCGCGGCGAAGTAGGTCAGCTGGCGCACGCCCATCAGCTCGGCCGCCATCATCGCCAGCTTGTTGGCCACGCGCGGGAAGCCGAAGATCGGGCCGCCGAACTGCTGGCGGTCGAGGGCGTAGCCGAGGCCCAGCTCCAGGCCGCGCTGGGCGACGCCGACGGCGCGGGCCGCCGTCTGGATGCGGGCGCTCTCGAAGGTCGCCATCAGCTGCTTGAAGCCCTG